>DASVRY010000701.1:0-4704 GCA_036388395.1 Chthoniobacteraceae bacterium | reverse complement strand
GCATGGCTGTTCTTCAGGTGAATCGCGGTTCCGTCGCCGGCTTTCGCTTCCTGCTTCCAGAGGAGCCGGCCGCTCTCGAGATCGAAGCACAGCACCAGCCAGTGCAGCCCACTGCCCGCGCGTGACTTGCCGAGGTAAAAGCCGAGCTCTGGCTCTTCTTCTTTGCCGTCCTGCAGCGCCGTGGTGACGAAAACGCGTGATCCGGAGACAATCGGCGAAGACCAGCCGAGGCCGGGGACCTCTGCTTTCCAGGCGACGTTCTCCGTCGCACTCCACGTCTTCGGGAGACCGGGGGCATCGCTTACTCCACGCGCCCCAGGTCCGCGGAATTGCGGCCACTCCGCAGCGGGTGAGCCGAGACAGAGAACCCCTATGGCGAGAATCGCGGACGATGAGAGCAGACGCTTCATGGGCTCATTCTCCTGATCTCGCCCCGCGCTGTCTTGGATGTTCCTGCTCCTGTTAGAGGATGTTTTTGCTGCCTGCCTGAAAGCGGAGCGGCGTCACGCCGACGATCCGCCGAAAATGCCGGCTAAGATGAGACTGGTCGTAAAAGCCCACCTCCGCAGCGACCGCAGCGAGAGACTTGTCAGCCTGCTTCTGCTGCAACAGCTCTCGCGCCCGCTCCACCCGCAATCGGATGAGATACTGGTGTGGTGCCAACCCCGTCGCTTTGCGGAAGCTTCGAGCGAAATGAAACGAGCTGAGCCCCGCCACCGCCGCAAGTTCGGCGAGGGTGATATTCTCCGCGAGATTCGCGCGTAGATAGTCGGCGAGACGCTGGAGAGTCGCGCGAGGAAGTCCGTGGGCCTTTCCGGGGCGCGCAGTGGCCACTGCGTAGTTCCGCAGCAGGTGAATCGCCAGCACCTGGGCGAGCGACTCGGCGTAGACGCGGCCTCCGGGTCCCGCCTGCACCACTTCATCCAGCAGTCGTGCCGCGATCCACTCGATGTGCGGATCGCGGATATCTGCGCGAGGGACCAACTCTACGTAAGCAGGCTCGAGATCGCACGATTCCAGCGCCACCTTTTGCAAGAACTGCGGCCGCAAACCGAGCACCATGCTGCGCCCCTCCTGATCCCGCCATCGCCAACTGCACGGCTGCCGCGCAGGTACGATCGTGATGCTGCCGCGTTGAAACACATGGCACTTCATCCGCGTGCCAATCGCCTGCCATGCCTTGCTCCCATTCCCGGTGCGACAGATCACCGCATGCTCCAGCACACCGCCCGGATAGACAATCTCATCCGTGCGATGATGTTGCCGATGGTCGACGAGGAGATCGCTCCACCCCAGATTCCTGCTCGAGTGGAGACTCGTCTCCGGCCGCATCGATCCAAACGCTGCCGGCGCAACCGTCGACTGACGGGAGGGGAGCTGAGGACGCGCCGGGGGCATACGGGGGAGAAGGTGCCAGCCCTGGCCGAAAGGTCAAAGCAACACCCGCGCGCGTGTGTTCCTTTGACGTGCCCTGAAAACGAGAAGGCCAGGCACTCGATGAGAGCACCCGGCCTTCGACTTAAGCTTCGGTCTGCCTTACTTTACCTTGCTGATCGCGTAGATCCTCGTCGTCCCGCTCACCTCGTTGGTCACGACCAACAGCGGCTTCCCGATCGGGCTATTTTCCTCCGCGATGAAGAGCAGCCCTTCGGGGCCGAGGTCTCCCGCAGCGGTCGTGCTTGGCGGCACCGTGAAGTTGCGATCGCTCTCATACTCCACGAACTCCGGCGCTGTTGGGGTGGTCACGTCGTAGACCATGACGCCGCCAATCCGCTCCAGGCCGATGAAAGCATAGGTGCGGCCAAATGCCTTGCCCACGGTGACGCCTTCTGGCTCAGGACCTTTGTCGTCGCTCCGGCCATCGAGGATATTCTCCTCGTGATTCGAGTTGAAGAATGCAGGGAATCTTTCAGCAGTCTTTCGCTCCAGTTGGTCGCCACTATCCCACACCAGCCCACCGTTCGCCGATCGGATCGAGAAGGAGCGCCCGCCAAACGTGTAGAGCTCCTTGAAGATTTTGTTTCCATCGGTATCACCCTGCGCCGTCGTCGCTTTTAGGCGTCCAAGCCTTGCGTTGCTCTTCAGGCTCGCCGGGAAAACTGCTGGATCGAGCGCCATGGACGAAATCCGCACCTCCTCCGAGTAGCCTTTCCAATCACGGGTATCCCCTTCGTTCGCCGTCACTAGATACGTTTCGTTACCAACTTTGAACGAGGCGATAGCATCCGGAAGGTAAAAGCCCTTCACTGGCCAGTTCGCGATATTGATGCCTCCGTCGCGGTCACTCGGGTCCAGCGCGTTGCTCGACCCAAATTTGTTCTTCGGGAGATTATGGTCCTTTACGCCCAGGCCCGCAATCGAAGTCACTGTGGCCGAAGGAATATCGATGATCGCTATTGCGTTGTTCTCCTGCAGCGTCACCCACGCCGTCGTCGAGTCGTGAGCGACTGTGATATATTCCGGTTCGATATCCTGCGCCACGCTGGCGTCTGGTCCATAGATACGCACCGCTGGCTTTTCCCCCGGCACCTTGCCATGGAAGAGTTCACTGGGGCTCATGCCATTATATGCGGTGAAGCCCGCCGTCCGCACCGTCGCCTGATCAGCTCCGTTGGAAACATCGATGATGCTGACCGACCCTTCAGGATCCTTGGTGTAGTCTTCGCTCGGCTCACCTTCATTAGCTACCAGCACGTATCTACCATCCGGAGTGAAAGTGAGCATATCGGGCAGGGCACCGACTTTCACCGAGGTGATAAACTGCAGATTCCGATCGAAAAAGACCACTGCACCTTCTTCCGTCTTGTCCGCCGCTTCGACTGCGACTGCGATCAAGCCGTTATGCAAGGCGACACTATTCGCGACCTTGCCGTAGGGTGTCACGTCGATCGAGAGTTCGTCGCGGAGCACCGGAGCTGTGGGATCGGCGATGTCGACGACATCGATCTGCGCAGCCTGCGCGTTTACGACGAAGAGCCGCTGCGTGGCTGGATCGTGGGCCGCGATCTCAGCGGCGCTCGTTAGGAACGAGCCTGCCGCCACCGTTCCGATTGGGGCGATGGAGATGGAGTGTGGAGGCTTGGCCATCGCCTCACCCGGAGGCGCAACAGCAACGGTGAGAGCCCCGATGGTGGTAAATAAGATACTGGTTCGCATAGGTCGGCGAGCCTCTGCATCGCCGCCAATAAACGGAAGGATGCCATTGTTAAAGACTCGCGGCGCTTTGGTGGCAGTGATGTGACAGCGCAGCGGCTCGTCGGTGTAGCTCCTCGAGCAGTCTAACGCCCGCCGGCCACCAGATCGGTGATAACTCCCTCCACGCCTTTCACCACGCGAGCCATCGAGTCGTAATCCAGCTTCTCCGGAGTATCACCGCTCGAGTGGTAGAAGGGATAGCGAAACGGGGCCGTGTCTGTCACCATCAGGGCGGGATAGCCGTGCTGCCAGAAGGCCCAGTGATCCGACCAGCCGATGCCCGGCACCGATGCCGGGAGCGCCGTTCCTTCCGAGGGAAACTGCGCATGCTTTCTAAAACTCCCCACGCACTCACGGACGAGCCGCTTGGATCCGGTATCACCGACGAACGCGATGAAGTTGCCCGCGCTTGGATACACCAGATTGAGCAAGGGCAGGGGATAGTTCTGCGATCCGCGCTCATTCGAGAAATAGCCGATCGTCTCGAGGCTGATCATCCCCGCGATCTTCTCCCCGCGCGCCTTGCAGCGGCTTGCATAGACCCAACTCCCCATCAGCTCTGTCTGGAAATGGCCCGGCTCTTCATTCACGAACGCGACGAAGCGCAGCGTGCGCGCCCCCGGCTTCCCTGCAAAGCGCCGTGCCAGCGCGAGCGTGGCCGCGACTCCGCTCGTGTTGTCATTCGCGCCAGGGCTGCCGTGCACCGTATCGTAGTGCGCGCCGACGACGATCACCTCGTCCGGTTGCGTCGTCCCTTTCAGCTCCACATCGAGGTTTTCGCAGAGCCGCCCACGCACGTCATAGCCATCGCTGCGCACCTGGTAACCCGCCGAGGCAAAAGAGCGCTCGATGAAATCCGCTGCCGCCTTCAGTTCGGCATACTCCTCCACGCTCCGCGGACCGATCCCGGTGGCGATCGCCTCCACGTCCGCCCGCATTTCATTGCGGAGCGCCAGTTCATCGGCCGTGAGCGGCGGCAGTGAACCTTTGAAGCTCTTTCCCGGCATCCGGATCATCCACCACCATGCCACAAAACCCGCTGTGGCAAAAATGAGGAGCAGGATCGCCAGTCGCATCCACCGACGCGGAGGGGGAGGAGGAGAAGTGCGCATGCTCTTCATTCGTGCGAGCTCCGCGCGCTGGCGCTGCTCTCGAAGTGGAGCCCGCTAAGCCCGATCCACGACGCTCACATCGCCAGTGGTCCCGATCGCGAAGTCGTCTGCGCCCGCAGTGAGCGGGTATTGCACCTCGCCCACCTTCAGCTTCCCAATCTTGGGCGCCATGATGCGGAAGCTGTCCGTTCCATCGACCGTTCCGATGATCCGGCCTTTGATGACCAAACTGCCCAGAGTGCCAGTCGTCTCCGGCGTGTCATCGTTCAGGAAGAAATCGTCATTCGTTCCATAGCGAGAATCCGGACCCGCCATTGTGCCGATCGAAAGCCCACTCGCGATCCAATCTCCGCCCACGATCACCTTCTCAATGGAAAGATCAGCATCCGTAAAGAAA
>DASVRY010000700.1:0-6053 GCA_036388395.1 Chthoniobacteraceae bacterium | reverse complement strand
TCTCCTCGCCCTTGGTCGGCATCCCAGCCCGCCTCCGGGCGCGCCGCCGTCGAACATCGCGCTCGGCAAGGCGTTCATTGATCAGCTCGGCATGATTCGCGAGAAGACGCAGGGTAATCTGACGGAAGACGAGGAGACGATCCTCGACAACACGATCAGCAATCTGCAGATGGCCTACATCCAGGCCACCGCGCCTCGCCCGTGAGCCGCCCGTCGCTTTCCATCGGTGATCTCCGGCTCGGCGGACCGGAGCCGCTTTTCATCCTCGGTCCATGCGTGATCGAATCGGAGGAGTTTGTCTGGCGCATGGCCCGGGAGCTTCATGCGCTTTGTAGCGCGCTCGGAGCGCAGTTCGTTTTCAAGGCCAGCTACGACAAGGCGAACCGCACATCGGGTAAATCGTACCGCGGCATTGGAGTCCGCGAAGGATGCGCGTTGCTCGGCGCGATCGGAAAGGAACTCGGCGTGCCCGTGACGACGGATGTCCACTCGCCGGAGGATGTCCGCGTGGCTGCGGAGTTCATTGATATTCTGCAAATTCCGGCCTTCCTCTGTCGGCAGACGGATCTCATCCAGGCGGCTGCGGAGACCGGGCGAGTGGTGAATGTGAAAAAGGGGCAATTCCTCGCGCCATGGGATCTGAAGAACATTGCGGAGAAGCTCATTGGATTTGGCAACGAGCGGTTTTTCTTCACCGAACGCGGCACCACCTTCGGCTACAACAATCTCGTGGCCGATATGCGCTCGCTGTATTGGATCCGCGAAGCTGGTTACCCGATCGTCTTTGATGCCACGCATTCGGTGCAGCGGCCCGGGGGGGGTGGCGACACGACTTCCGGCGATGGAATTCTTGCGCCTGTCCTCGCGCGGGCCGCAGTGGCGGCGGGTTGTGACGGCGTTTTCATCGAGACGCACGAAGATCCGACCAAGGCGCTCTCCGACGGGCCTAATCAGATTGCGCTCGCAGAGTTGCCGGCCGTCCTGAAACAATTGCGCCAGATCCATGCTCTCGTTTCGTAAACTCCTTGCGCTGTCGGTGCTTACGGGTGCTTTGATCGGCGGCGCCGGTCTCGTAGAAGCCGCGGACGACGCAAAGGATCAGAAGAAGACGGAGAAAAAGAAGAAGGATAAGGATAAGGAGAAAAAGAAGGACAAAGAGAAGAAGGAGGCCGCGGCCGAAAATGATCGCGGTGACATGATCCCGATCCCGAAGGGCCACGATTCCAAGGGGCTGAAGATCCCTTACTTCGACTCGACAGGAAAGCTGCAGATGACCTTCAATATCGGTGTGGCCAACCGGCTCGACGACGATCACGTGCAGATGGCCGATTTGCAGATCGAGACCTTCGATAAAGCGGGCGCATCGGAGATGACGATCAAACTGCCGACCTCGATCCTCGATCTAAATACGCGCGTGATCTCCGCGCAAACTCACGTCACGATCTCACGTGCCGACTTCGAACTCACTGGAGAAGCTATTGAATTCAACACCCAAACCAAGCAAGGCAAACTCGCAGGCGGCGTTCGCATGCTCATCTACGATCTTAATGAAGCTTCCAGCTCCGAGGAGAAAAGCGGTGGTTAAATTCGTTGCCACGCTGTGCCTCGGCGGCTTTGTCGCCGCGGCTTCAGTGCACGCGCAAGCTCCGGCGGCCCCGAGTAAACCCGCGCAGCCTTCCGCGCTTTCCGAGAAGGAACTGCTGAATACGCTCGATACCCTTGGCGCTGGAGATCCGCTGAAGAAGCAGCCGTTGAGCATCGGCGTCGGAGACACCAAGCTCGGCACGCCGACGAAACGCGACGAGAAGCCGCTCAAGAAAGACAAAGGTCCGACGGAGATCACAGCGCTCGAGGCAACCTTCGATCAGAAATCGTCGCAGGCGGTCTTCATCGGCAATGTGGTCGTCAAAGATCCGGAATTCAACGTCGTCTGCGATCAGCTCACCGCCGTTCTGAAGAGCCAGAAGAGCACCGGGAAACCTGCTGCCGCGGCAGCTGAGCCGGCACCAGCCCGTACCGAGAATACAAAAAAGAAGGATGAGAAAGGCGGCGGTCTGGAGCGCGCTGTGGCGGAAGCTTCGCCCGGCAAGCGGGTCATCATCACGCAGGAAAAGCTGGAGGCGGATGGCTCGCTTACGAGATACGTCGGCAAAGCTGAGAAAGCGGATTACGACACGCGCACCGGCGACATCATTCTCACCGGGTGGCCCGAGGTGAACCAGGGGATCAATTCCATCGTTGCGACAGACCGCGAGACGGTGATCACCCTCAATCGCGACGGCCGGATGAAGACCAACGGTGCGCACAAGACCGTGATCAAAGACCAGGGGCCGGAGACCAGTTCGCGCTAGTGATTACGACCACCGCAGCGCCCAAGAAGGCGCCACTCGCTGCAGCGAAGCCGATCCTCGAGACGGAGAAGCTCGTCAAGATTTACGGGGGGCGTTCGGTGGTGAACGGCGTCGATATCAACCTGAAGCGGGGCGAGATTGTCGGGCTGCTCGGCCCGAATGGCGCGGGCAAAACGACCAGCTTCTACATGATCGTCGGCCTCGTGCGGCCGAACAGCGGCAAAGTCACCTTCGAGGGACAGGACGTGACGGATTATCCGATGTACAAGCGGGCGCGGATGGGCATGGGCTATCTCCCGCAGGAGGAGTCGATCTTCCGCAAGCTCACGGTCGAGGAGAACATCATGGCGATTCTCGAGATGCAGCCGCTGAGCAAGAAGGAGCGGAAAAGCCGGTGCGAGGAGCTGCTTACGCAGTTCGGCATCGAGCACGTGGCGAAGCAAACCGCACTGACGCTTTCGGGCGGTGAAAAACGCCGGCTCACGATTGCGCGTTCGCTCGTGACAAAGCCGAGCCTGCTCATGCTCGACGAGCCGTTCAGCGGCGTCGACCCGATCGCCGTCTATGACGTGCAGCAGATCATCCAAAATCTGCGGGACACCGGTCTCGGCATTCTCATCACCGATCACAATGTGCGTGAGACGCTTTCCATCGTCGACCGCGCCTACTTGATCTTCGAAGGGCGCGTCGAAACGCAAGGCACGAAGGATTTCCTCATCAATGATCCCGTCGCTCGACGGGTTTACCTAGGCGAGGGCTTTCAGATGTGAGTTTTCAGTAAAACGCAAAACCAGAAAGGAAACGTCAGACACCATGCAAACAGCAAACGTCAACGTTCCGGTCCGAATCACCGGCCGCCACGTCAGTATCACCGAGGCGATTAAGAATTACGCCATCGGGAAAGTGGACAATCTGCACCTCGACTATCCGCGGATAATGGAGGTCCACGTCATCCTCGACGTGGAGAAGCATCGGCACTTCGCCGAAATGATCCTGCATTGCGGGAATCACATCACCATCGAGGCAAGCGAGGAGACAGATAGCATGTATGCCTCGATCGACGCAGTGATCGACAAGATCGCGAGCCAGATGCGCAAGTACAAGACGCGGTTCATGCGCGCCCATCGGCCGCGGCGCCACGAGATCGGGCATTTTGACGAGCAGGTGCTCTCGATCGAACCCGATTTTCACGAGACCGATGAAGTGGAACCACAGGTCATCCAGACCGAGCGTTATCCGGTGAAGCCGATGTTCACGGATGAAGCGGTGCTCCAGATGGAAATGTCTGATCGGCAATTCGTCGTCTTCCTCAATGCGAAGACCGAGAAGGTGAACGTCCTCTACCGCCGTAAAGACGGGCAGCTCGGGCTCATGGAACCGACGTTTTCGTAGCTGCCGCGGTGTTGCGGTTTTCGCGGCTTGGCCCTTTCCACGGCGGCGGCATCTTCTTACAGTGCCGCCGCCGATGAGCACGCCCGACCCGAAAAATCCGACCGTCACAGTCGGGGAGTTCTACACGCGCCACTCCGAGGCGCTGCAGATGAAGCTCGTTGGGACGGCCGCGGGATTCGAGCGGCGGATCCGCGAGCCGACCATCAACCGCCCGGGGCTGGCCCTCTCCGGCTTCTACAACTACTTCGCGGAGAAGCGGATTCAGATCCTCGGCAGCGCTGAGCTTTCGTATCTGAAGAGCCTTCCCGAAACGGAAGTGCAGCAGCGCTGCCAGACGCTCTGCGAAAGGCCGATCCCGTGCATCATCATCTCACGATCGGCGAAGGTGCCGGCCGCCCTGCTGGAAGCTGCGGAAGCCGCCGAGCTCGCGATTTTCCGCACCCCGATGGTGACGATGAAGTACATCAACGCGGCGACGCTGGCGCTGGAATTCGACTTCGCGCCGATGAAAAGCGAGTACGGCAGCATGGTCGATATCCTTGGCGTCGGAACGCTGATCCGCGGCTCGAGCGGCATTGGTAAAAGCGAGTGCGTCCTCGGCTTGGTTGAGCGCGGTCACAGCCTCGTCAGCGACGACATCACCCGCTTTCGCGCCTTGGAAGGGCGGGAGCTCGTCGGCACTTCCCCGGATCTCACCCGGCACCACATGGAAATCCGGGGTCTCGGCGTGATCAACGTGATGTCGATCTTTGGGATCGGCAGCGTGCGGCTCGAGAAACGCCTCGACCTGATCGTCACACTAAAGGATTGGCAGGAGCTGGAGGAGGTCGATAGAATTGGCTTGGATCAAGAGTATTACGAAATTTTGGATATTCTGATCCCGCATATCACCATCCCCGTGCGCATGGGCCGCGATCTGGCCCGGCTGGTCGAGGTGGCGGCGCTGGACCAGAAGCTGAAGAGCA
The DNA here is from genome assembly GCA_036388395.1 of Chthoniobacteraceae bacterium. Lineage (GTDB taxonomy): Bacteria > Verrucomicrobiota > Verrucomicrobiia > Chthoniobacterales > Chthoniobacteraceae > DASVRY01. The sequence continues at coordinate 1,345 of DASVRY010000700.1, read as the reverse complement.
TGGGCCAGAATAGTGCGATGGAATTTAATCAACGCTTGCTCAAATTAATGCAGAAGAACCAAGAGTCGTAATGGGCTTTTTCAGTGGCAGAAGTGGACCGCCAGATCCTCCGAACAAGATCGTGAAAGAACTCACGATCAAGAATCGGCTGGGCCTGCATGCCCGTCCATCGGCCATGTTCGTCAAGGTCTGCAGCCGGTTCAAATCGGAGATTTGCGTCGAGAAGGACGGAGAGGAAGTGAACGGGAAGAGCATTATGGGCTTGATGATGCTCGCGGCTGGCTTGGGTTCGAAGTTGCGCGTGAGCTGCGAGGGTGTGGATGCCGAGAAGGCGTTGAGCGAAATCGAAGCGCTGATCGATCGGAAATTCGATGAGGATTGAGTCCTCGCCGCCTCAACCATGAGCGACGAAACGGCGACCCAGGCGGAGCGACGCTTCCACGGTGTCGGCGTGTCGCCCGGCATCGCGCGAGGGACGGTTTTCGTTCATCGGCCGGATGATGAAGAGCCGCCGACGCGGCGCATTCAGCCGTCGGATATTCCTGGCGAGATCGCGCGGTTTGAAACGGCGCTGATCGCTACGCGCGGGCAGATTCTGGAGATGCAGCAGCGCATCGCGGAGTCGATCGGCGCCAAGGACGCTGGGATTTTCGATGCGCATCTGCTCGTCGTGGAGGACCGGACGCTGATCGATGAGGTGCTCCGGACGCTTACGCGGGACTTGGTGAATATCGAGCACGTGTTTGCGGAGGTCGCCGGCCGCTATGCGAAGACCCTGAGCGAGATCGACGATCCGTATCTGCGCGAGCGGGCGCTGGATATTCACGACGTCACCAAGCGCGTGATCCGGAACTTGATGGGCAAGGCAGGAATGACCCTGCAGAACATCAACACCGCGCACATCCTCATTGCGCACAATCTGACTCCGTCCGACACCGCGCAGCTGAACCGCAAGCTGGTCCTCGGCTTCGGGACTGATATCGGGAGCAAAACCTCGCACACGGCGATCATGGCGAGGTCGTTGAACATCCCGGCTGTCGTCGGTCTGCACGATCTCAGCACGCAGCTGGCGATGGGCGATCACGTGCTGCTCGATGGTTACAACGGCCTCGTCATCATCAACCCAAGCGACCAGACGTTGTGGGAATACGGCGAGCTCGAAATCAAGAAGACCGAGGTTGAGGAAAAGCTCACGCAGCTCCGCGAGACGCAATCAACCACGCTGGACGGCCGCCACGTCATTCTTTCCGCGAATATCGAGCTGCCGGAGGATGTGGCTCAGGTGCGGCAAAGCGGAGCTGAGGGCGTTGGCCTTTACCGCACCGAATTCTTCTATCTCAACAAA
>DASVRY010000699.1:0-7383 GCA_036388395.1 Chthoniobacteraceae bacterium | reverse complement strand
CACCTGCTCGCGACCGGGAAGAGCGGTTGCTGCGTGATCTGATCGGCCATGCAAAGCGCATCTATCTGCCGGCAGCCCGGGACGCCTCTCTCTTCGTGATGCGAACTGTGTTCGGGGTCTCAGGAGAATGCGACTTCACGGACGACCCTTGCCTCCCAGTTAATGGGAATGAGCCTATAGCTAAGTTCCTGAGCGAGGCGCGGAAGAAGCGATAAGTTTGAGCAACGTCCCGGCGCAAAGCTCTGCAAATGCCGTGTCATTGATCAGGTTGTCCATTTCTATGACGGGAATATCTGCGCGACAGTGCGCCTTGATCGCATTGAAGAGCGCCGCGTCCGCCACGGGATCATGAAACGGCCCGCCGGGGGCGCTGATCACGCTGATCCCTTTCTTTGGGAGGAGGATAGTCACGGGACCAGTCGAGAGGTTTACCTTTTCCGCAAGGATTCTTCCCAGTTGGGCACACTCGGCGGCAGTAGTCCGCATGAGCGTCACTTGCGGATTGTGGTGATAGAAAGTGCGGTCGGCAAACCGCGCCGGCACAGTTTCAGGCGCTTGGAAATTCACCATATCCAGGCATCCCGGCGCCACGACTGCGGGAATGCCTTTCCGCGCTGCAGCTTCGAGACGAGTCGGTCCCGCGCCAAGCACGCCGCCGACCAGTTCGTCGGCCCATTCAGTGGTGGTGACATCAAGCACTCCGGCAACAAGACCAGACTCGATGAGCGACTCCATCGTGCGGCCGCCCGTTCCAGTCGCATGAAAGACCAGCACTTCGAAGCCCGCGGTCTCGAGCACCGCGCGCGCTTTTTCCACGCACTCTGTCGTATTCCCAAACATGCTCGCAGCAATGATCGGCCGGTCAGCGGCCGCTTCGACAGAAGGTGGTGGCGTTTCCACCATGCCGCAGATTGCCCCTGCGGCGAGGGCGAGGATCTGGCGCGAAAGGCGGTTCAGCCCAGCGACATCGACGATGCTTGGCATCATTACGATATCTTTCACGCCGACATACTGAGCGGTATTGCCGCTCGCGAGTGTGGACACCATCAGCTTCGGAAATCCAATCGGCAGCGCCCGCATTCCGGCGGTTGCGATGGCAGTGCCGCCCCCGCCTCCGAGCGAGATCACTCCGTCGATTCGGCGCTCCTCGAGGAGCTTCATCAGCACCACAGGCGCGACCTCCGCCATTCCGGCAACGGCGGCACCGCGATCGTTCAGCGCGAGCACTGCCGCGAGGTCAAGCCCTGCCATCTCAGCGGCCTGCTCGCGCGTGACGTCCGGCTTCAGTCGGGGCGGACCGGCGGTGCCGAGGTCGATAACCAATGTCTTGTGGCCGCGGCTGCGGATCTGATCCGCGACAAAGCTGTGTTCGTCGCCTTTGGTATCCATTGTTCCGAGCAGCGCGATGGTGGCCATAAGAAAGAGGTGCAGGGGCAGGGGACCAAGGCTGCACAGCGCCTGGCGCAAGGCAATGTCAACCGTCGCGGAAGTGGATTTCCGAGATCAGATCGTGGAGGCGAGACGGCAAATCCGCTTCGCTCATCCGGAAGGCTGACGTAAGAAGGCACCATGGCCGACGTTCCACAGATCCCCTGGCACTTTCTCTCCTACGACCAATCCGAGCTTGAAGAGATGCCGGAAGGCCGCACCCATCATTGGTTTGTGCGGCCAAACACCGCGCAGAGCGATTCGCTGGCCTTTGTCCGGGCGCAGCTCGCTCCCGGCGCCGCCCATGGTTTTCACCATCATCCGGAGATGGATGAGATCATCTATATCCTCGCAGGTGAGGCTGTGCAGTGGGTTGAGCGCGAAAAGCGGCACCTCAAAGCTGGGGATACGGTCTACATTCCTCGGAGCGTGGTGCATGGCACCTTCAACGAGAGCGCCGCCGACCTGGACTTTTTGGCAGTTCTCTCACCCGCGAAGATCAACGGGCCGGTCACTGTCGAAATGGCGGATGACGAGCCGTGGCGATCGCTCCGCGGCTAGGACGATGGGACTGCGCTCTTGAGAGTGGCACGTCCGCACATCTCGCGATTTCTCAAAAGCTCGCCACGCCGACGCCAAGGCCCCAGCCGCTGTCATACCACGGATCACCCTCGTAGCCGTTTCCATGGTAGTAGACCGACTCTCGAGTTGCGTATCCTGCGGCGAAACGGTCTGACTCGCGGAGCAGGGTATCCACGACGAGGGCACGGACACCCGCTTTCCGGAGTCGCACGATATCCGGGCGCGTGACGACGTAATCCACGCCCCGACCCTCGAGATGGCGCGCGATGTAGCGGTCCGGAACACCGCCTCGCGTGAGATCCACCAGCTCAGGCGGCGTAAGCGGGCGCCGCTCGTCCAGCCGGGCGACAAGCTGGGCAGGGACTCCACGCTGGCCGAGGGTCTGCAACTCAGTGCGGGTAAAGGTCGCGCAACTGGTCAGAACGATGCAGGCCAGACACACCGAGGTGATCGTTAGGAAGCGGGAGAGCGCCATGGCCGTAATCTAGAGAGAACCTGCCGCCGTGCAAAAAAACAGTGCAGGGCTTCAAACGGATGATGACTCGGTCGTGCGGGCGCGATCCGCTCGTCGCCGTAAACGTGGCAACCGCCGCACAGCGTTCACAAACTCCCGGGAGGATCCGGGGGAGTGACCATACCTCTGCTCGACGTATCTGCGGGTGAGCTCCTGAATTGCGTCTGCCGCCTCGGGAAACTCCGCAGCGGCTCGCCTTCCTATGTCGAGTGGGCCTTCCGCAGATCCCTTGCGCAGCCCGGCTCGGGCGAGGCTGCGGCAGAATCGACGATAGGCCCGCTGCACTTCGTCACCACGTCGGCGATCCGGTCGTCGTAGCCACAGGGCGATCACGCTCAGGGCAAGAGCAACCGTTAGTCCCATCCAGGTAAAGATCGCCGGCCACCGGAGGTTGCCCAGCCCGACGAGAGCAAAGAAGCTGCGCTGTGTCTCCTCATCGAAGTTCAAGACCCGGAGATCCCACTGATAGTTCAAATTCTCCCACGCGAGCCGGGCATCCCGGAGCAAGTCGCGCAGGCCGACCATTCCGGGTGACCGTTCACCTTGAGCCGGCGAGTTTGCGTCGCGCGACTGCAGGTAGGCTCCAACGCCTGAACTGATTCGCTCTGGAGCGATCGCGTTTGTGGGGTCCACGCGCACCCAACCGCTGTCCTTGAGCCAGACCTCCGCCCAAGCGTGCGCATCGGATTGGCGGACGATGACGTAGTTGCCGTGGGGGTTCAATTCGCCACCCATATAGCCGATTACCAGCCGCGATGGCACTCCACCGATCCGCATCAAAGTCGCGAAGGAGGCGGCATAATGTTCACAAAATCCCTCCCGGGTTCTAAAGAGAAACGACTCAAGTCCATTACTGGCTAAAACGCCTGGAGAGAGAGTATAGGAGAAGTTTTCACGCCGGAACCATTTCATTGCTTGCTCGACAAAAGCGCGATCTTCTGGGGCCGAATTGCGCCAGAACTCGACGAGTGACCGGACTTTCTCCGGTACCTCAGCAGGCAATTGCAAACTCGCGGCAAGTTGATCCTTCGGTAGCGTCGTTTGCCGATTTTCGAGCAGAGACGTGACCTCGTAGTAGAGCCTGGTCATTACCGGCCGATCTCGCAGCAGGTATCCTCCAGCTTCGAAATAGCTACTCTTCTCCTTCCGGGCAGCCGGCCTGTCCAATCCATACAGCCACGGTCCTCCATGCGGCTCGAGGATGATGTTCTGCCGAATGGCTGAGCCGCCTAGATCCCGGGACGGAATCTCGGGACGCAGGTACGATCCCCGCGTCCACGTGAGTCCATCCCCTCGCCACAGCACCATTCCTCTCCAGTACATCTGCGTCACCGGGGGAGCATTGCGATCCGGGAAATCCGCTCGAAAAGCGGTTTCGTTGCTCATCGCGAGGTTGGCGATCGAACCCGGCTCCACCCGATCACTCATGCCCGTCACTCCGACCAGACCACGACTGAAGGCGAAGCGAAAGCCCCCATAGGTCCGCGGAAATAGAAGGAACAACACCACCACGATCGGGATCGCTTGAGCCATCATCCCAAAACCGAGTCGGACGGACCCCTTCAGCACTCCAACACTCCCGCCCGCGTGAAAGGCAATGAGACTGGCCACAAGCAGGCTGCAGATGCTCCCGATGTAGAGCCACATGAGGAGATCCTGGGCGAAGAAGAGCACACAGAGGCTCAGAAACCAGCCGAGCAGCGTCAAAACCTGGAAGTCGCGAGAGGTGTTCGTCTCGAGGAGCTTTAGCGAGACGAGGATGAGCAGAATACCCAAGCCGGGCTCAATCCCAAGGAGGCTGCCGTAGGAGAGGGCTATCCCGGCAAGTCCCGCCACCAGAATGATCACCTTGATCGGGAGATTGGGCAGCCTGGCGCCGTTGTAGTTGATCAGGCTACGCGCAGCCAGCGCACCGATGAACAGCGCGAGCGCCCAAGGTGCGACCTTCTGCATCAACGGAACAACCGCCAACAGCAGGGCAATGCTCGTGATGAGCAGGGGCCCTGTAGGGATGGCACTCCGACGACTCATGTGCGGCCATCCTCCTGCTGGAAGACTGCCAGCGCACGGAGACATTCGTGGAAATGTGACGGTCCGCTCCGCGGAGCCACAGCCGTTCCGGGCAGGCGAAGCCCGTAACTGGCCCCGCGACGCTCGGCCGTAACAATCCACTGCGCCAACTGACTGAGCCGAGATTCGAGCGCGAGCTGCGGAGCGTCATCCCAGGTGAAATGGAAGATTTCGTCCGCCTCTCCCGCCCATTGCTTGATGAGCAGGGGTTGTCCGCGAGCGGCGGCCTTCCAGTCGATGTGCCGCTGCGACTCGCCTGTCTGGTAGGCGCGTGTTCCAGCGAAGTCATCACCCTCCACCCGGACACCTTCACGCCTCTCGCTGGCCGGCATCGCTGAGACCGGCAGGGGCAAACCACCGTTGAGTGCGGGATAGATGAAATGTTTCCTGGAGAGCTTCAGCCTCTGTCGCGCAGTAAAGAACCCGAGAGGATAGATGCTGCTCACAATGACACTTACCTCATCAAAGCTACCCCGACGGGTAGCAGGCGCTGCGGCGCTTACCTGCGCCTCTTGCTCGGGCGGGAGGAGATCCACGGTCGCCAACTTCTGCCCGCCAGAGATCTTGAACCGTAGAGCAGCACGCGGCCGATTTGCTGAGGATCGGACGAGCAGGGGGACTTGTATTTCCTCGCCCGCAAATACCGGCTCGATGGTTCCTAGCCCAACGCGCAGCTGCCGGACATTACTCCACGCGTGAAGCGTTGAAACACACGCAAGCGCAACAAGGACAAAGCATAACAAATATGCGGCACCGTTGCTTTGGCTGGCTCCTGCATACCACATGGCGAGCAGGAGCGCACCCAAGCCAAGGCAGTTTCGATTCGGATAGACGAAGGTGCGAGGATGCGGCTCACGGTTGGAGTCCCAGCCGGCTGCTGATCCCGCTCCGCCGCTCATGGCACAGGGATATTCTCGAGAAGATCTTCCGCGAGCGCGCGGCCAGTGAGGCCATTGGAGTCCACCTCCTGGCCAAGCCGATGCCCCATCACAGCCACCCCAACCGCCTGCAGATCCTCGGGAACGACCATCTCGCGCCCCTGCATTAGCGCCCATGCTTGTGAGGCCCGCAGGAGCGACAAAGCGGCACGCGGCGAAAGCCCGGTTCGATGACGCCGGCGGCTAGCCTCCACAAGATCCTGAAGATAGTCGAGCAGCGCTGGTGAGGTATGAACCAGCCGCACGGCGGCCTGAATCTCCCGCAATTGATCTGCCGAAAGCACCGGCTTCATATCGCGAAGCATCTCACGGCGATCCACACCGAGCAGCATCGCTCGCTCGCTGGCTCGATCGGGCACACCGAGTTCGATCCGCATCAGGAAGCGGTCGAGCTGTGACTCTGGCAGCGGAAAAGTGCCGATTTGATACTGCGGGTTCTGCGTCGCGAGGACAAAGAACGGCTCAGGCAGCGGATGGGTAACGCCGTCTACGGTCACGTGATGCTCCTCCATGGACTCCAGCAGTGCGCTTTGGGTTTTCGGCGTGGCGCGGTTCACTTCGTCGATCAGCACCACTTGGGAGAACAATGGTCCGGAGTGGAAAAGGAACCGCTGCTGGTCTCGATCGAAGATCGAATTCCCGACGATATCTGCCGGTAAAAGGTCGCTCGTGAACTGGATCCGGCGGAAATGCAGCCCCAGAGACTGCGCGAGGGCGTGTGAGAGGGTCGTTTTTCCCACGCCAGGCACGTCCTCGATGAGGAGATGCCCACGAGCCAGCAGGCAACCGACCGCCAGACGCACCGCGTCGTGCTTGCCCACGATGATTTCGCTGATTTGTGAGACAAGCGCTTCGATACGGGTTTTCACGCGGTGGAACAGTCAAGCGTGCCGCCGCAGGTGTCGAGCGCGAGATTACGTCCAGATTCGCGGAGTTCGCGGAGTTCGGCGGAAAGCTGAGCGGGAGTAGGCGGCGAGGCAACTCAAGACGCGCAGAACACCGCCCTGTTTGCAAAGCGACCTGTGAACAAGTCGGGGAGGATTTCAGCGAATTCCGAACCCTCGGAATAACTCACAAGTTATTCACAGCCCCAGAAATGCCTCACCTACACACCCTTAAGAATAACATACAACAATATATGTCATATAAAATGCGCAACTGGGAATGTCCCTGCTGTCTCTGGTTCGACCACTTCGGCCGGTCCGGCGAAAGCCGGACTGCCGGATGCCGCACTGGGTTTAACTTATGCACATATTCCGCTGCGCCTCTGTGAATCAACGATCCGCCCCAGCGATTCTGAGGCTGCGCTTCGCTCCGCTGAAGGTGTTCAGACATACCGCGCCAGCGGCCAAGCACAGCGCGGAGATGTTCCCCCCGAACGGCCCTGCGCCGAGCAGCCATCGGAGATCCTTCCTGGCTCCCACACACTTCCTGTCCTCACAATCCGAGTCTCGACCGTGGCCGGACGCCTGCAAAAGCTCCTGGCGGTTGTTCAGCAAGTTCCCCCCAGTGTCGCTCTCGCAGAGCCGTGGCAGCGCGTCTTCTGGCACTGCACCCGAGCACGACGTAACGCAGTTCCTTGCAGCCCGGCAGACTAAACCCTCTCGAGTGCCAGGTATATGTCCTAAATCGCGCCGATAACTTGTCTCGCTCCGAGTCTCTCCCGAAAACCTGTCCCGCTTATTGAATCTGCAGCCGGACACCTTGTAACTCTAGAGCTGCAGATTTTCCGCGGCCCAACCGGGACAACTTACCGGTAAAAATTCTGGTGCCCGTGTCCGGGCGCATTTTCTAGCGGCTATAAGATTTCACCACCTCCTACAGGCCTGCCGGATCGTTCCTGAGCTCGCG
>DASVRY010000698.1:0-2455 GCA_036388395.1 Chthoniobacteraceae bacterium | reverse complement strand
AGAGCAGGTTCACCTGCGGGCTGCTCGTGAGGATTTGCTCCAGGTGGGCTCGCACCTCCTGCGACTCCGAGCGGCGAAGCAGAGCCTCCCCCTCGGGCGTTGGCAGCTTCGATTTCAGATGCACGCCGACTAGGCGGAGCTGATAACTCGGCGTGACCTGCACCTTAACGTCAAGGATGCCTCGGCGAACCTTCTCTGGCTGCCCATTCAAGTCGAACGAAACGTCCGTCCGGGAGTTCCGCTCCATGATAGGAAAGCGGCTGAGCAGCGCGAGATGCCGGGCTTCATCAGGGCCTGAGACATACTCCGCTTCGTGGTAATCCAGGCCCGCTTGCTTGAGCCGGTTTCGGAAGTCCGCGAACCGCTCTGGCGAACCCATTTCGCACACTCCGAGAATGTCTGGCCGGATCTCGCCGAGTAGGTGAATAACCGCCGCGATTTCCTTCTCCGGTTTGGCCTTCGTGCCGGTCCGCTGACCTTCGCGCGGAGGCTGTTCATCCACGTAGTTCTCCACGTTGTAGTGGCAGAAGGTGATTTCCTGAGGCGCCGCTGGAAGGCCGCACACGGGGAGTGCGAGCAGCAAAGCGAGACGCAGGAACGAAATCATGCAGGTGCCGAAATAGAGAGCTGCCGTGCCCCCGTTGCGAGGGGAAAAACGCGCTGCAGCCACAAACGAAAAGAGCCCGCCGGTAAAGGCGGGCTCCGAAATTTCGGTGCTTGCTTGAACTAGCCGACGTGCGAGGTCGTGTGCGGCTGCCGGTCGACAGGCACTTCGACCTTCACCTCGTCGATATGCACCTGGCTCTCTGGGCGGTCGGCAGTAAGGGCAGGCGTTGGCTCAGTAACGGGTGGGCGGGTGACTTCGCGCTCGAATTCATCCTTGGCCTTGGAGAACTCACGAACTGCCTGGCCCATGCCGCGAGCGAGTTCAGGGAGCTTCTTCGCGCCGAACATAAGGAGCACGATGAGCAGGATGATAATGAGATCCGGCCCGGCGAGGTTGAAGAGGGAGGCAAGCGTGTTCATAAGCGAGTGGAGTCAGTTAGCACTGTGTGTGGGAAGTTGCAACGGGCAATGGAGTAGAGCCGGACTGGCGACATTTCTTAGGTTTCATGCGTCCGGAGGTGACTATGGGAGCAATGCTGCAGCAGCATCGGGAGACGGCAGGCCCCACGCCTGCCACTTGCGCGTGTATTCGTCAGCTGGAAGCAGCGCGTAGTGCGGACGCCCCTCAGCTCGCAACCAACGGATCATCTCCACGAGTTTCTCCTCAGCCATTGTGGTGCAACCGGCGCTCGGCTTTTGAGTGCCGCGGCGGATGTGGAAGAAGATCGCACTCCCAGCGCCAGGCACGACCGGATCGGAGTTGTGGCGGATCTCCACGAGCCACCGGTAGGCGAAGTCGTTGTGCCGCATCTTTTGCTTCTCAAACCAGGGCGGCGGGTTCCCCGCGTCGACAGAGATGTGCTGGTTGTAGTGCGGGGAGTTCACATCGTCGACCCAGGCATCGCCCGTAGTCACGGTGTGAAAGGGGAACTTCGCTCCCGCCGGCAGAGCGCGATCGTAAGTGTAGATCTTGCCGATGCGGAAAACGCCCGCGGGCGCCCGCCAATCGCGCTCGACTTTGCGCAAGCCTGCTTCACCGGTGCCGAGGACTCCGCGACCCCACGCCAGACCGCTCCTCCCATAAAGCACTGGCCACGCGTCACCGACGGGCTTCCACTCCCGCCCACTCCGCTCGAAGCGTTGCAGCCGCCCGGTGGTGGAGTTCCAATCCGGCGCAACGCTGACGATGAGCTGCTGGACTCCCGGCTCGAGACCTTGCGCCACCGCCGACTCTCCAGGAATGCCGAGCGCGAGCAGCAAGGCCCAGGTCACGCCGAGGGTTCGCAAGATCCAGCTAAAGAAAAATGGGCGACCAGTCGCGGTTGGCTTCATCCACCGACTTTACTCAAATCCCGGATAGCGCAAGCCGCCGCTCTTCAGAAACAGAACCAACACGCGCTGTGTGGAAGCGCCGTGTGCCGGTGATCAACGCCGCGGTGGTGGAGGGCGATGTCCACCTGGGCCAGGTCCGTGTCCAGGTCCGTGACCAAATGCAGGTGGCCCGGTAGGGTGCGGAGGAGGCGGCAGATAAACAACCTGTGGGGCCGCCTGGACTGTGGCCATCGGCGCGGGTTGCGAAAGCCTGGCTGCGGCAGCCTGTTTCGCTGCTGCCGTCGCCTCTCGCGCAGCGACGCCCTCGTCCCACTTCTGCTTCACGACGAGAAAACCCCAGATCACCGCGACGACGACCGTGACCTTCACCAAAGGCCGGAGCACCGCTCCGATCACTCCTGCCGTGCCATGGATGACCATCGAGACCGCGGAGACGATCGGCTGGAGGTTCAGTTCCTTGCGGGGCTTCACCACTTGCACCGTTTTCGCCTCCTGGAGGGCGGTCACCTTCTTCTGC
>DASVRY010000697.1:0-1814 GCA_036388395.1 Chthoniobacteraceae bacterium | reverse complement strand
CAGGTCCGGCAGCCGCGCCCACATCAGTGGGAGTTCGCGCGGCTGAATCTCACTTACACCGTCATGAGCAAGCGCAAGCTGCTCCAGCTGGTCAAAGAGGGGCTGGTCAGCGGCTGGAACGATCCGCGCATGCCGACCATTTCCGGGCTGCGCCGCCGCGGGGTTACGCCCGCCGCTTTGCGAAGCTTTGCCTACCACATCGGCGTCACTAAGTATCAGGGGACGACGGATGTGGCGGTGCTGGAGCACGCAATTCGCGCAGACCTGAACAAGAACGCCCATCGGCGCTTGGGCGTGCTCCGGCCGATCAAAGTAATCATCACCAACTTACCAGAAGGCTTTGAGGAGCAGCTTGTTGCGGGCAATAATCCGGAGGATCCGGAAGCCGGCTCACGGGCCGTTCCATTTTCAAGAGAGCTCTATATCGAGCAGGAAGACTTCGCCGAAGTGCCGCCGCCGAAGTTCTTCCGGCTGCGTCCCGGCGGCGAGGTGCGCCTGAAATACGCCTACATCATCAAGTGCGAGGAGGTCGTCAAAGACGACACCGGAGCTGTTACCGAGCTCCGCTGTACCGCGGATCTCGACAGCAAATCGGGCGGCGCGACATCGGGTCGAAAGGTGAAAGGAACGATCCACTGGATCAGCGCATCTCATGCGGTTGCGGCCGAGGTGCGGCTTTACGACCGGCTCTTCACCGTTGCCGAACCCGACGCCGAGGGAGATTTCAAGGCACACATCAACCCGCACTCATTGGAAGTGGTCACCGCGATGCTGGAGCCCAGCCTCGCCGAAGCCCGTCCGGAGATGCGCTACCAGCTCGAGCGACTCGCCTACATTTGCCTCGATCAGGATTCAACGCCAGAACGGCTGGTCTTCAACCGCACGATCACGCTCAAGGACACTTGGGCGAAAGAGGCGCAGAAAAAGTAACGCAGGGGCAGGACTTAGCGCAGCTCGCATCGCTGAACGCCAACACCCGACATCAATGGTGGGGATACGGCGCGCCACCGCCTCTGCCTTCGAGGTTGGATGTTCAATGTTGAACGTTCGATGTATCAGTTGCCTCCCAGCTCCGCCCGCTCGGCTGTCTCGCAAAGCCTCGGTTCAGCGCCGCAGGCACCCGCACCTTCTGGCGAGGCGCACGCCACGCAGCCGCTGCGTCCTCCTACTTCTTGTCTATCTCCAGCAGCTTTTCGACCGTCGCCTGCTCCTGCCCTTCCGGCACCGGGTGAATGCTCCAGCGCGTGACCAGCTCCGCGCCCTGATCGAGCCGACGCAATGGGGAGAGCAGCTCGAGCTCGGTATACTGATTCGGCGGCGGCTGGCTGTGGTGATACACCTCCACCGTGAAACCCGCGCCTTCGCCGCCTTCCGGATACTCACCCTCCTGACGATCTGCGCGCTGGAGGAAAACCAGACCTTTCCGCACGGCAGCCAGAGCCGGCTTTGCCGGATGCGTGCCGAGCTTGAACCCAGCACCGGTCACCGGTTGGATGCGCAAGAGCTTCGGTGAAAGGAACGTCGCCCCGAGTTTCTCAGGTGCGGTGCTGTAGTCCCACCAGAAGACTCCGTCACGATAAGGGCTTTTCGCCGCGAGCGGCACGTAGACGGTGGCTTCGGGCGTGGTCTGGGTGATCGTCCAGGCGGCAATGAGCGTGGAGCTCGCCTCTACCTTGCTGATTCGATGGGTGATGACGAGTTCCCCGTCCTGAAAAATGTAATCCCGAGTTACGCGCGCACCGTAGCCAGGCCACTCCGGGCTTGTCGTCCGGAATACACTGCCATTTCCCGGCTCCAGCTGAGCGGTATGCGGA
>DASVRY010000696.1:0-3469 GCA_036388395.1 Chthoniobacteraceae bacterium | reverse complement strand
GTGAGGACGCTGTCCATGATCGTGCATTCCTTGACGAACTCGTGCTGCCGCCAGTTGAGGCCGATGAAGCCGTCCTTGCGGTTGACGTAAAGGCGCTGGTTGGCGGAGACGACCGTGGAGACATCGATCTGCGCGATCTCGTCATAGCTCGTGCGGCGCTTGATGCCCTTGCCGTACTTCGCCTGTAGCATCTCGAACCAAGCGATCGTGTAGCCGGTGAGATTCTTGAGATGCGCCTTCGTCTCCTTGATCTCCTTCTGGATCTTCTTCATCCCCTCCTCCGCCTGGAAGCGGTTGTAGGCGGAGATGCGTTTGATCCGGATCTCGGTCAGGCGGACGATGTCTTCGTCTGTCACATCGCGCCGGAGCTGCGCGAGGAACGGTTTCAGCCCTCCGCGGATTTCGGCGAGCACGCTCTCCCAAGTCTTCGATTTCTCGATGTTCCGGTAAATTCTTTCCTCGATGAAGATCCGCTCTAGGGAGTCCCAATGCCACTGCTGCTCGAGTTCACCCAGCCGGATCTCCAACTCGCGCCGGAGCAATTCACGCGTCGCCTCAACGCTCGTCTTGAGGATGTCGCGCACTCCCAGGAAGTGCGGCTTGTCGCCGCCCGTCCGGGGATCGCGAACGATGATGCAGGCGGATGGACTGAGCTGCACCTGGCAGCTTGTGAAGGCATAAAGCTGCTGAATGACCTTCTTCGGTTCGGCCCCTGTCGGAAGGTGGATCAGGATCTCGACCCTGTCGGCGGTGTTGTCATCCACGTGCTTGATCTTGATCTTTCCCTTCGCATTGGCCGCAAGAACAGATTCGATGAGCGACTCAGTTGTGACGCCGTAGGGCAGCTCGGTTACCGCGAGGAGCGTCTTCGACTGCACTTCCATCCGCGCGCGCACCTTCACCTTTCCTCCGCGTTCGCCATCATTGTATTCCGTAAAGTCTCCCGTACCCCCGGTTGGGAAATCCGGAAGAATGCGAAAGTTTTTTCCCTGCAGATGATTGATTGCGGCGCGACAGAGATCGTTAAAATTGTGCGGCAGGATCTTCGTCGAGAGCCCTACCGCGATGCCATCAGCACCCTCTAGCAGCACGATTGGAAACTTCGCGGGCAAGGTGATTGGCTCCTTGTTGCGCCCGTCGTAGCTGAGCTGCCAGGTGGTAGTCTTCGGATTGAAGAGCACGTCCTTCGCAAAGCTCGTGAGGCGCGCCTCGATGTAACGCGGCGCCGCCGCATCGTCGCCGGTGAGGACGTTGCCGTAGTTCCCCTGCGGCTCAATCAGCCAGCCGCGCTGGCCGATCGACACCAGCGCAGCGCCGATCGAGGCGTCTCCGTGGGGATGCAGCTTCATCGTCGCGCCGACCACGTTTGCCACCTTGTGAAAGCGGCCATCGTCCATGTCCCACAGCGTGTGGAGCACGCGCCGCTGCACCGGCTTCAGCCCGTCATCAATGTGCGGCACCGCGCGGTCGAGGATGACGTAGCTGGCATAGTCGAGGAACCAGTTACGGTAGCTAACAGCCAGCGGCGCGTCCTCGTCCTGGACCTTGCCATTCCGCACCGCAACGACGGGTTCAGCAACAATTTCAGCAGCCGCAACATCTGAGTTCGGCCCGTCGGTAGTCGATTCCGGCGTCTCTTGCGTGGGCAGGGCAGAGTCAGTGTCGCCTGTCGTCAGCGGGAGCTGTGACTGGTCGTCATCTTCTGGAGTGGTCTTCTTCTTTTTTGGCATTCAAAAATTGTAGTTCTACTAGGAGCGTCGTGGCGACTTGCAGGCAGGGGTGCTGCGCTTCACGCTGCCTGTTCCACTAGATCCTTCTCCACGCGGAGGTTTTCGATGATGAACTCCTGACGCTCCATGGTGTTCTTGCCCATGAAGAAGGAGAGCAGTTCGTCGCTGCTGTGGAGGTGGTGCAGGTTCACCGGGTCGAGGCGGATGTTCTCGCCGATGAAATCCTTGAACTCGCCGGCGGAAATTTCGCCGAGGCCTTTGAAGCGTGTGATCTCGTGGCTTGCACCGAGCGCGGTGACGGCGGCTTGTTTCTCCTGCTCGCTGTAGCAGTAGCGCGTGACCTTTTTGTTCCGCACGCGGAAGAGCGGGGTTTGCAGGATGAAGAGGTGATTGTTGCGGATGACGTCGGGGAAGAACTTCAGGAAGAAAGAGAGCAGCAGCAGCCGGATGTGCATGCCGTCCACGTCGGCATCGGTGGCGATAACGATCTTGTTGTAGCGTAGGCCGTCGAGACCGTCCTCGATGTTCAGCGCGGACTGGAGCAGGTGAAACTCCTCGTTTTCGTAGATGACCTTCTTCGTTAGGCCGTAGGTGTTGAGCGGTTTACCCTTCAACGCAAAGACGGCCTGCGTCTGGACATCGCGCGTTGCGGTGAGTGAGCCGGCGGCGGAGTCGCCCTCGACAATGAAGAGCGTGCTGTCCTCGGCGCGCGGATTTTTGTCGCCGAGATGGAGGCGGCAATCACGGAGCTTCTTGTTGTGCAGCGACGCCTTCTTCGCGCGCTCCTTGGCAATGTTGCGGATGCCGGCGAGTTCCTTCCGCTCGTGCTCGTTCTGCTCGATCTTCTTCTTCAGGACCTCCGCAGTTTCGCGGTGTTTATGCAGGTAGGTATCGAGCGACTGCTGGAGAAACTTGCCGACGAATTCCTTGATCGTGGGGCCCTTGGGACCGAGGGAGGCGGAACCTAGTTTGGTCTTGGTCTGCGACTCGAAGACCGGCTCCTGCACGCGCACGACGATCGCCGCATCGATCGACTGGCGCACGTCGGCGGCGTCGTAATCCTTTTTGAAATGATTGCGCAACGTCGCGACCAGCGCCTCGCGAAACGCGGCGAGATGCGTGCCGCCCATCGTGGTGTGCTGACCATTCACAAACGACCAGTATTCCTCGCCGTAGTGGTTGCCGTGGGTGAGTGCGACCTCTATGTCTTCGCCCTCGAGATGAATGATCGGGTAGAGCGGCTCGTCGGTGAGTTCCTTGGTGAGCAGATCCTTCAACCCATTCTCGGATTTGAATCGCTGGCCATTCAGCGTGAGCGTGAGGCCGCGGTTCAGGAAGGCGTAGTTCCAGAGCATGTCCTCGACGAAGTCGGTGCGGAACTTGAAGTCCTTGCCAAAGAGCGCCTCGTCGGGCGTGAACTCCACAAGCGTCCCGTTGCGCTCAATCGTTTTGCTCACGCGCGACTGCTTCTTCAGCTTGCCCTGCTCGAACTCGACGACCTTCGTCTCTCCCTCGCGGATGGCTTGTGCACGGTAGGTAACGGAGAGCGCATTCACCGCCTTCTGGCCGACGCCATTGAGGCCGACGGCTTTCTGGAAGGTCTCGCTGTCGTATTTCGCGCCGGTATTGATGATCGAGACACAGTCCACGAGCTTCCCGAGCGGAATGCCACGTCCGTAATCGCGCACCTTCACGCTGCGATCGGTGATCTCCACTTCGATACGCTTCCCCTGCCCCAT
>DASVRY010000695.1:0-4789 GCA_036388395.1 Chthoniobacteraceae bacterium | reverse complement strand
CACCGATCAGCTCAGCTTCCGCTACTACTTCGCCCTTGATCCTGGAACAACCGTAGCTGATGTGAAAGTGACGCTCTCCGGAGACGATAAAGCAAAAGCTAGTGCGGCCAAGCTCATCGGCAGCAATATCGCCTTCGTCGAAATTGCCTGGCCCGGCGAGAAGATCCATCCCGGCGCCCATAACACCCACGCGCGCACGGTGAAGGTGAAGCTGGCCGCTCCGCAGTGGGTTTCAGCGAACGATTGGTCGCATGAGAAGCTCACTAGCAATGTGCAGCTTCTACCGCAAATCCCCGTTTATAGCGCCGGCAAGCTTGTTGGTGGCGAAGAGCCGAAACCGTAAGCTACAGAGTCTGGAATTTGGAAAGCGGGGAGGCGGGAGGTGCTTCCCGCCAGGGTCGAACGCCCGGCAGGCTTGCTGAACAAACGAGCACACAGTAAGAACGGCTCATGAGCCAGCCGAACCGCTTTCAGAAGATCGTCGCAGACGCCAAGACGCGCATCCGGCAAATCACGCCCGAGGACGCGGAGCGGGCAAAGGCGAGCGGGGCGCTGCTCATCGATGTCCGTGAACCGCAGGATTTCGCAGCCGGCCATATCTCGGGAGCGATGTCGTTAAACCGCGGAATTGTGGAGCTGGAAATCGAGGACCTTGCTCCCGATCTCACCACGCCGATTCTTTGTTACTGTGGCGGGGGGAGCCGCGCCGCCCTTGTCGCGGAAAGCCTTCAGCGGATGGGCTACGCAAACGTGCATTCCATCGAGGGCGGCTTCAAGGCATGGAAAGCAGCTGGCCTTCCCACGGAATAGCGCCGGGTAAAAAGCTGAGGCCTCGACCTTCCAGAGAGTGAAGGTGGTGCGCGATACAGGGTTCGAACCTGTGACCCCCTCCGTGTCAGGGAGGTGCTCTACCACTGAGCTAACCGCGCATTTGGGTCCGCCTGCTTCTGCAAGCGAGCGGCAAATAATGTCGATTCCCGCCGCTGTAGCAAGCGGAGATTTACACGATCTTTCGTGGTGCGGATCGGCTGGGTATCCAAGGGTTTCCCTTAACTCGAAGGCCCCAAGACTCCAAGGCCGGAAAGGCAAACTCGTAAGGATCGTCGCGTCCAGTCGCATGCGGTGTTGCTCCCCGGAGGTGGGCAACCACAGAGCAGAAACCGTATGACCACCTTTCACACACAGTGACCACGCGCTTCATCGGGAGCACAGACCTCCGGTCTGTCGCAGCGGACCTCCCGGTCCAGTGCATCGCACACACGTCAGCCCCTCTTCTTGAGAGGCGTCTCGAGAAGAAACTCAGACACTTGACTTTCATCACACCATGAACGGCGGAACCAACAGATCGCCAGCACCTCGATCTCTCATCAAAACTGCGTTCGCCAGCGGGGCTCGCGAAGACGGATAGGCCAACTACCTCCCGGCGCGCACGAGTTGAGTTCCGCCCGAGGCCACCTAGGCTCATTACGTGAAAGGCGTTATGATCACCACTACCGTTTTCGCCCTTTGCGTGATCACGGCTGTGGTCTTCGCGCTGCGCGGGAAGCCAGCAGCGACGCAGCCACAGTCACGGTCGGCCCCGCCGCCGTCAGACAGCTCGGCATTAAATACGGCAGCCATCTCCCCCTCCCCGACACCGCCGAGCCAGCGACCCGAATCTTCGGCGTCGGCCGATCTCACGCTCCGCCCTGAACTCGAGCTTGAGCAAAGCAGTTTGCCGGCAGAGGCGCGGCTTGCGGCGATCCTTGAAAATCGCAGCCTCACCAACGAGGCGAAAGCCCGTTACCTGCTCGCCACCCTCGGCAGCATTCCGGACGAGGCTCTGCTCTTTACGGCAGAGGCTGCACTGCAGCGCCTTCCAGACAAGGCGTACCAAGCCGCGCTGCCGCATCTACTCAATCCCCAAACCCATGGCCAGGTTCTGAGCGTTCTCTTCAACGATTTGCTCGAACGTCCAGACGCGGTGACGCTACCCGCCCTGGCGGATGTCGCAGCGAATGCCGATCACCCATTCGCCGAATCAGCGCGCGACAACCTCCGCCTGCTCCTCGGCACGGAGCCGAGCAGCGACCGCCTGGCCGTTCAGGCACAGATTCGCGACGCGATCTCGGCTGAGCGAAAGCCCGAACCGTGAAGCCACAAGTAGGCTCAATGAGCAGCGCTTTCTAAAGCGCGTAGACCCGCTGCTACTTACTCGCCATCACTGCCGATCGCGTTCTGCGGGCAGATCGCCATGGCGTTTTCGGCTGCTGCCAGCTCTTCCTCACCTTCTGGCTGTTTGAAGAAATAAACGTACGTTTCGTCGTCGTTGTACTTCAGTAACTGCGGAGCTTCGTCCAGGCAAACACGGCAGGGCGTGCAGGTATTGTCCACATACCATGGGCCAGGGACGTTCTCGGGGACGATCGCGGATTTATCAGCCATAATGTAGATCGTGATTAGGCGGTTTTACAGGTGAGAGCAACCCCTAGTTTGTGCTCGGAAGAGTTTTGGCCGGCGGAGGGGTTGCGGGTTTATCCGCCGGGAAATTGAAGGGGAGATTAAGGAGATCCATCTCGGGCTCGAGCGGCGTCTCAGACGGCGGCACATCGCGCCCTCCGGGGAACTGGAGCCGCGGCGGATCGGGCGGCAGAAGCTCCTTCCCGGATTTGGTGAACACGCCCTGCCTCGACATTTTCTGCTTCACCCCGCGGACCTCCACCTCTTCCTCCACAAAGCGCAACGCCACGTCTTCGACGCGATACATGCTGCCGTCGCGATGCCGCAGGAACGGCCGCATCTCGTCGAGGTGGAACGGTCTCGAGCCGCGGCGCCCGAAGACCACCGTCTGCCCGCCAGTCTCGTCGACCACACGGTCGCGATCGAGCCCGCGCGATACGGCGAGCGCCGGATGGTGCGTGTGATACGTCGCGATGAGCCGCGGAGCAGGACGCGGGCTGAACCCGGAGGCACCCTCCACCGTATCGGGTGAAATAAGTTGCACGACTCTCAGGCCATTGTGCCCATCCGCGACGAGCGCATACATGGAGGCGGCGACAGAGCCGATCTGCAAGGCGCGCGTGTCGTTCATCTCACCTCCAGCGTTGAACATCTGGTCGAGTTTGGGCCGCTCAGGATTCTGAATGTCGATGATAGCCAAGCCCTCTTTCCCATTCGCCACATAGGCATAGGTGCGGGCGACATAGAGCTTCTGCGCATCACGCAGTCGCACAACTGCTCCGGGCACCGGACGCGGGCGCGTCGGGTCCGTAATATTGACGACCTTCAAGCCTTCTTCATCAGTAACGAAGGCGTAGTGCAATTGCACCGAGACCGAGCGCGGATTCTTCAGGAACCCGTCGGCCAACTCCCCGATCAGACGGGGCTGGTCCGGCTTGTCCACGTCCACAATCGCCAGCCCGCGCGCGGTGGTGATGAAAACCCGATGTCCGGCGCAGACGCCATACGTGGCTCCAGTCAGCCGCGCGCCTGGATTATAGTGATCGCCCACCTTCCCCTGCTCATCCGTCACCTTCATCCGCTTCAGGAAGTTGTTCTCCGGGTTGCCGTCGACCAATGGCCCAGCGCTAACTACGACCAGCCCTTCCTTCAGATCGGTGACATAGATTCCACCATAGAACGGATGAATCGGCTGCTCTTCATTCTCCGGCAGCTGCTTCCTCAGTGGGTCAATACCGAGAGTGCTAGGGAGCGCTGCGCTCGTTGCGAAGGGCGTGCGCACATAGTTCTTCTGCCCGAGCGGCGACACGGGAGAGCTGATAATCCGCTCCGAGAAGCCCTTCTGATCAATGTTTGCGACATCGAACACTTCCAGACCTGCCTTGCCATTGGCGGTGTATAGGTACTCGCCGCGCAGCGTGAGATCCTGGATCTCGCTCGCATGATGATGATAGGCCGTCTTTAGCTGACGCTCCGCCTTCAGATGATCGGCGTAGAAACGCGGATAGGCTTTGCTGTGGAATGAGCTACCGATGGGCGACTGCGGCTCGTCGGTTTCTGTCCAGACGACGCCATTCAGCTCCTTCTCGCCACCCACCCAGGCATATCGCCCGAAGAAGTTTACCGTGCCGGTCCCGAAGCCGAGAAGCTGCGTCATCCACGCGTTGTTATCGTTGGTTGCCGAGAGGTGGCAATCTGTACAGTTCTTCGTCGTTCCACGTCCGCTCGTCGTGTGCGCGAAGTGGGGATTGAAAGCCTGCCCGCTATAGCCATCCCCGCTCACCGTCTGCGCCTGCGAGTAAACCCATTCCCGGTTTTGATTCTGCGAGCCCACGACGACTGCGCTGGAGGAGCGAATCACCGCCATGCGGTTCTTCTTCACCGTGCCGTCGATGCCGAGCATGAAGACATCATCCCGGACAACCTGCGGATTATAGCTGGTAAAATTTCGATCGATCACACCCTCGAATTTGTTCAACGGCACACGCTGGTTCGCCTTCATCGGCAGATGGCACCCAAAGCAGCTCGTTGCCCAGGACGTATGGCAGATTTGGCAATCCATCGACTGATTGCTATGCGCCAGCTTGGCTTTGCATTCCTCCTCCGTCTCCGGCACCACGCCCCATGAGCTACCATCGCGCTGGAGCGTCTTGGCGTGTCGGGCCTTTGCGTTGTAGCGCGGCGAAGTAGGGTCGATGATATCCATCGTTTGCGGCACTTCCCAGCGCATATTCGGGAGCATCGCGGAGTTCTGGAAAAGCTTGTCCCCTTCCCATTCGAAGCGCGGCCGGAAGGCGGTCACCGTCTCCATTAAATCCACCGGCGTGATCTTCCGCCGATCGCGCGGCTC
>DASVRY010000694.1:0-2744 GCA_036388395.1 Chthoniobacteraceae bacterium | reverse complement strand
CCGCGTGGAGAACCGCACCAGAAGTTGCCGGAGGCATCGATCTGCAGTTGGGTAATGACGTTGTCCCACAGCCCCTGATGGCTCGTCCAACAGGTGAGTTTTCCCTCTCTCCAACGGCAGAGTCCATCGCCATCGGTTCCGATCCAGAGGCTCCCATCTTCCGTGGGGAGCAGGCAGCGGATGACCGCGCCCGGCAGCCCTTCCGCTGTGCCGTAGGTCACTTGTCCTCCTGCACTGAAGCAGTGCAGCAGACCGTCGCCTGATCCCACCCAGACTCTGCCCAAGGCATCGGAGGCAAGCGCCCGCACGCCATCGTGAAGCGTCTCTCGCGTGGCTATGGTCACGAATCTGCCGCCGGCGAAGCGGGCGAGTCCTTGCACGGTTTCGATGAGCAGCTTGCTGTCGCCGTCGACTGCGAGCATCGAGACGTAGTCGCTGCCGAGGCCGTCCTTCACCCGGTAGGTGGTGGTGATTCCATCCTTGATCCGGGCGAGGCCTTCGCCGTCGGTGCCGATCCAGAGGCTGCCATCGGCAGTGGCGCAGATGGAGACTGCTTTCGCAGGCGAGGCCCCTGGCAGCGCTCGGGCGATCGGGTCGGCTGCAGCCCAGGATGAAACCGCTCCACCTTGCGTGATGCACCAGATCGCGCCTGCGCTGTCTTCACAAAGGGAGAGCGCCACTTCGCTGGCCAGCCCGCTGTCACGATCGCGCACCTCGATCTGCCGCTGCCGAATCTTGTTCAGCCCGCCACCTCCTGTTCCGACCCACAGATTTCCTTCACGATCTTCGAAGAGCGCGCGGACGCTGGCGTGAGACGTTGCAATCTTCGAAAAGCGGCCCGCCGCGAAGCGAAACACCCCGGATCCTTCCGTGCCGAGCCACAGTGCGCCTGCGCGGTCTTCCAGCATCGCCCGCACCGGCGTCATTTCCGGCAGCTCTGCTATCGGCTTACTCACCACGCTATCCTTGTAGATCCGCAAGTGCCGTCCATCTACGAACCAGTGACCACCAGCCGAGCGTGGCGCCGCAGCGAGGCTCCCCGCATCACTGGTCCAGATCGGAGCAAAGACATCGCCGCGTTGTGCAACGAGAGATGCGCCGCTAGCCAGCTCCAGCTCCTGATCCTCGGTCATGATCCAGCGGTTGAAATGACTCCCCTCGGTGTTCTGTCGCTCGAAAAGCTCTGCCTTGCCGTGAACCAGGTGGAGCACCGGGCCTACCCAGGTCGTATTCCAGATGGAGCCGTCGGGCGCTTCGCCGATTGCGTCCACGACCTCGCTCGCCACACTTGTCGGATAATCATGGCTTGTAAATCGCCCCCCTCGGAGTGCGCTGACGCCCCCGGCCCCGGCAGCAATCCACAGAGTCCCATCTCGTCCGGCAAGCAGCCGACGCACTTGGGCGCTCCGCAGGCAGGGTGAATCCCGGGGCGTGAACGTACGAAAACGGGTGCCGTCGAAACGCACCAGCCCCTTCAGGGTGGCGAGCCACAGGTAGCCGTCTGGGGTTTGAGAAATATCGTTTACTGCATTGTCGGGGAGCCCTTCCTCAGTCTGCCAATCCTGGAAAAAGAAGGTCTGGCTTCCCTCTGTTGCCGCCCCAGCGCTCCCGCCGGCCACGCTAAAGGTGCAGCAGATAAGTATGACGAGAAAAGCGCGCACGGAGAAGAGCTCGGCACACGCGATCAGGTGCGCTGAACGAATGATTCGACAGACTTCACGTTGCTAGCATCCGTCTGGTTTGGCAATGCTCCGGCTCGAGCACGTGCCCTCCCCTCACATCTTCATGTGGGAGGGAATCGGTGGCGGGCCTCTGCAAAGCGGGGTATCGCTGGAACGTCGACGGAACCGACTCCGTCACCTCCTGATCGAACAAGCAGCCACATGAATCTCAAATCCAAAGCCGCCCTCGCGATTCCCTTAGCTTCTCTCTTTACGGCAGCGTCCACCTTCGCCGCGCCGCTTGCCGTCAACAGTGTCGGGGTCTACGACTCGTCCAACAATACCAACACCGTCGATCGCACGGCTGTGGGAAATCTTTCGACCTTCACCGCCAACGTGGCGACAGCCTTCGCTGCGGACCGTGGTGGCGTCATCAATTTTGATGGCACAAACTTTAACGGAGTTCAGGGGATCACGGCCACGTATGGAGTGTCCCTCGCAAAAACACTCACAATCGCGACTAGCCAGACCTTCAATAATCAGTTCTCGAATAATATTCGCGCCATCTCTGGAACGGAAAACTCCGGCACCGGGCTTTTCTTATTTGATGCGACCGCTGGCAGCCAGCTCTTCACGTTTACGTTCGGTGCTATCTCAGGAGGTCTTCAGGGAGAGCAGTTACGCAAGCGGGATTAACCATTCTCGCCAGGAATGGCGGCGGAACGCCAACTATCGCTGTTAGAGCGACCTTCAGCGATCTAACCGTCGTCTCCGGTTCTGCGTCCTATACGGTGACGAGCACCCTTCCGAGCGCGACGGAAGACACTTTTTACGGCTTCACTGCACCTGCAGGTCAGTCGATTACCAGCCTAACGCTCGATTAACGGTTCTTCCAACACCGACCTCCGCCGTGGGGTTGATGATTTGGCCTTCGTCACGGCCGTTGTGCCTGAACCTTCCGCTGCAGTGTGCTTGATTAGTGGTGTAGGCATGCTGCTGGGCTTTCGCCGCCGTCGGTCGGCTGTCTAACGCGCCTTCGCGTTTACCTTTCTATCTCGGGCGGGCAACCGTCTGGCGTATTCT
>DASVRY010000693.1:0-3357 GCA_036388395.1 Chthoniobacteraceae bacterium | reverse complement strand
CGGACCCATTCCGCAGCCTGGAGCAGTCAGCGTCATCTTCACATCGACCCGCGAGCCTTCGCCTTCACGCGGCGTGATCGCACAGTCGTAGACGAGACCCAGGTCCACGATGTTGACGGGAATTTCCGGATCGTAACAGGTGCGGAGTTGATCCCACACGGCCTTCTCGTCGACCGGACCACCAGCCTGCCCTGGGACGGCTGTCGTGGAGGCGAGCGTTGGCTCGATACCGAGGGCGTCAGCATCCGCGTCGACGATCCGGGCGAGGCCGGAGTCGGTCGCCACGGTGTAGCTGCCGCCGAGCGCCTGCGTGACGTAGACGGTCGTTCCTTTTGCGATGATGAAGCTTTCGCCGCTCGGGATGCGAATCGCTTCGCAGTCGCGGAGAAGGGTTTTGTCAGTGTTTTCGTGCATGAAAATCTTAGGCTTTGGGTTTGAAGACGATCTTGCGCTTTTGCTCCGCCGCGGCGGGTGCAAGGCTGTCGACAAGCGTGCTTGCGGGTGCGCTCCTGGAAGGTGCAGGCGCCGGCTGAGCAACCGTCTCGGGAGCGAGCGCGGAGCGGAGGGCGCCCTCCACGAGCTGCGCGCAGTGAATCTTCATTGGCGGCAGAGCGCCGAGGGGGGCGGAAAGATCCGCGCCGGACATCGAGAGCGCTTCCTCGATCGTCTTCCCCGCGATCAACTCCGTGGCCACGCTCGCCACGGCGATTGCCGTCTCGCAGCCAAACGTCTGGAAAGTCGCCCGGTCGATCACCTTGCGGCCGCCCTCGTCCTTAAACTTCACCCACATCCGCAGCATATCGCCGCAATCCGGGCTGCCGACAGTCCCAACCGAATCGGCGTTTTCCATCTCACCGATGTTCTTCGGGTTCTGAATCGCGTCCTGGATGCGCGTGTGGAGATCGTCGCTCATAAGAAAAGTGGCTACTCCAGCTCGTAACGCGGCAGCTCCGGATCGACTTCGCAGCTCCAGGCATCGATGCCGCCGCGGAGCACCCGCACATTTTCCAAACCATGACCGGCGAAGTAGGCGCAGGCGTCCATGCTCTTTGCCCCCTGATGATCGACGAAAATGATCAGCGTCTCGCGATCCCAGCCGCCGAGCGCGTGCATCAGCTCCTGGGTGAAAAAGGTGGAGCCGTCGATGTGCACCGCGTCGAATTCCTCGCGGGTCCGGATATCGAGCAGGCGGGCCTTGCCTGCCTTCACCAGCTCCGCCGCGTCGGCGGGAGCGATTTGAATCTGCTGATCCGCCTCGTGGCTTTCGACGATGTGCTCGGCTACTTCATCGACGGACAGGTTTTCGTTCCGTGCGCAGACTTCGGCGAGCGATTCCTCTGGCCGAAAGCCGCAGCTGGAGCAGCCGCCGATGTGGTATTTCCGGAAGAGCGCCCGCTGTGCGCCCGGATAAAGCGCGAGCAATTCACGCATCGTAAGGCTGGGATCGATCGCAGCGGCGGTGGACATGGGCGCGAAGGTAACCCGCGCCGCGCCCGGTGACAACGCCCACCTCCATCTGAATCCGCACAAACGCGGCGGCGCTCGGTCGACTCAGCGGCCTCGGTGCCCGCAGGTGGGTTTCGAACGCGTTGACCGCGAGGACCAGAAAGCCGCAGGCTCGCCGCACTTTACCTCCCTCCATGTTCAAAGCTCACCTTTCTCTCCTCGCTGCGGTCTTCTTCACTGCCGCTGCCCACGCCCAGCTCCCCGCTCCGATCATCACGCGCGACGCAGATGGACTGGTGACGATCTCTCCCGTCCCCGGCGCGGTCGTTTACTACACGATCAACGGCAATCCTCCGGACAAGATGTCGGGCGTTTACCTGCGGCCTTTCCAGTTGCCCTACAAAGCTACCGTCAGTGCCCGGGCAGTCGCTGAAAGCCCCGCGGTCTCCGTTCCGTTCGACGCCTTGGGCAATGCCCCGACCCCGCCGCGTTCCGCGATTCCGATTACGCAAAACCGCAACTGGGCGATGTATGACTGGCAGGAGCGCCACAATGCCATTTGCAAGGACGTGCGCGAACGCCAGCCGGCGCTCATCTTGATCGGCGACTCGATCACCCACCTCATGTCGAAGCCGATCTGGGAGAAGTATTATGCGCCGCTCAACGCTGCGAACCTTGGCTTCGGTTGGGACCGAACGGAGAATGTAATCTGGCGGCTTCAAAACGGGGAGCTGGACGGATACCGGCCAAAGGTCGCGGTTCTCTTGATCGGCACGAACAATCTCGAGGGCGACTCGGCCGAGGTGATCGCCACCGGAGTTCGAGCGATCTGCAGCGAAATCAACAACCGCACTCCGACGACGAAGATCCTCCTGCTCGGCATCTTTCCCCGCGGCGAAAAGCCCGGCGGTCTGAGAACCAAGGTCGAGGAAACCAACAAACTCCTTTCCGGATTCGATGGGAAGAACGGGATCATGTTCCTCGATATCGGTGCGAAATTTCTGAACACCGACGGCGCCATCTCGCGGGAGATCATGGGCGATTTTCTGCACCCGTCCGCCAAAGGATACGAGATCTGGGCGGAAGCGATGAATCCGACGCTGCAGAAGCTGCTCGGCGAGTAGCTGGCGTCTGAACCGCGTTAGCTGGGTATTCAACGATCAACGTCACTGCGGCTCAGCAGCGCGACCGGAGCTCTCCACCTCCTGTCGCTCGACGCGCAAAACAGCGGCCGCGGCTTCGCGGAGTTCCTTGTCGGGGTGATTGCGTGCGACCTGCTCCAACAAGGACTCGCTCGCCGGATCTCCCATCGTTTCGAGGAGGTCGAAGGCGGCGCTCCGCACCTCACGCGAGTGCTGCGAGAGCCCTGCATTGATCACACCAAAGCGGACTTCGCTCGCCTGCTCCGCATCGATATCTCCCAACCGCGCCAGCAGAGCCAGCTGCACCGACGGATGCTTCTCCGAAGCAAAAAGCCGCGCGAGAGAACGCACCGCGTCGGCGTCGTGGAAACCCGCGATCGCCTCCGCAAGCTCGATCCGGCCCGACGCGGCCGATGTGCTGCGAAATCGCCGCTCGAGATCGGCGACGGTCTCCACCTTTCGCTGCGGGGGAGGAGCTGGAGGCTCAGCGCGTTGGGGCTCCGAGGTGGGTGGGTGAACGACCATCGGCTTCGATACCGGAGGAGGTCCTTCGGTGAATTCCGGTGGCCGGGGCGGAGCGCCGATAGCTGCTGGCGCCGCTGGGATGCGGTGAGCTGTGCCGCTGCCACTGCCACTTAGGGCATAGAAGGCAATTGAAGCCATAGCGGCCGCCGCAGCCGCAATCAGGCAGGGGGTGGAACGTAAGCGGAACATCAACAGAACGATAGCTTGACTTGTGAACAACCGAAAACAGACGATGACCCCTGTT
>DASVRY010000692.1:0-10829 GCA_036388395.1 Chthoniobacteraceae bacterium | reverse complement strand
AGGGTCCAGTCCTCGAGCTTCTCCGCTGCAGTCTTCGGGACGTGCAGCGTGATCACCGTATCCAGCCCTTCCGGCAGTCCCCTGCAGATGGCAGCCGCGATCGCACCCGTGCACGGCCGCTCAGTTAGAGCGAGGGCCGGAGGGCGTGGCTGTTCATTGCTTTGCGAAGAATCGTCGTTTATGTCTGGCGGTGTCATAGAGAGGGGTTAAGCAGCTTGATCTCGCGGCGCGCGGGGTGATTGAAGACCCGCGCGCCGCCTTTGATCCCGAGCCAGCCGACTAGGCGACCCGGTGAATGTTTTGTTCGCTATCGATTAGTTAGGTTCTGAGTTAGGCACCTTCTTCCGTTATTTGTGAGTCAGCGGCTGGTTCAGCGGCTGGGGACTCCTCCTTGATCCTCGTGTTGAAGGCCGCGTCGAAGTGGGCCATCGCACATTGAAGCCCCCCCAGGCACTTATCGCGGGCTGCTGGCACCTCGGAAGGAGCGCCGAAGAGGGCTTTCTTGGCAGCGGCCCCCGCCTCCGAAATAAAGAGGAACCCAGCGCAAAGATTGGATTCGATCCTGTGTTGTTCTTCGCGGTTCATCAGGCGAACCGGGGATTGATCGCGACTGCCTGGCATGCAGGCAGCAGCACAAGATAGTCAGCGCCGACGATCTCGCGGCCGTCGGCATGGAAAGCGGACCTGCCCACGTCGTAGCGCACGCGCACCGTCTCTCCCTTCACTTCTCCGGAGATCAATCGACGACCCGTGGCAAAGCCGATCGTCATCGCTCTCCCGCCGCAGTAATCGGAGACGGCCCGCCTTGTGTGCAGAGCTACGTCCCCGTAGATGATCTGCAGGTCGTAAGACCGCGGCCGCAGTAGTCGCGTGTGGGACTCCAGTCCTCTCTCCAAGTCAGAGACGCTCAGCTCTGCCCAGGCATCGCTTCTCCGGTCGCCATAAGGGCTGCGACTGCAGTTGAACGTTGTCGTGAACGTCGAGAGCACCGGCTCTGCAGATGCTGTTATTCCGGGCCGCTCTACGAAGACGGCCTTCTCCTCACCGAGTTCGCGAACCCTCATGGTATCCAGATCCAGCATCACATCGCGGATCTTCATGGTAGCAAGATCCACCGTGACTGTCGGGATGGAGCGGCCGTAACCCGAGCGTGCGATTGTCCGGATCTCGCCTGAGTCACCGCCGATCATCACCGGGCCAGCGTCGAGCGAGTCGCGCAGTCGCTCAAAGCTCGCAGTCCCGCTGATGAACGCTTCCCCCAGAACCGCACTTACAAATTCAGCAAGCAGTGGGCTCGGCCGACCGGTCGATTTCCATGGCTTCACTGAGGGCCAATGCGAGTGAGCCCGCGGTCGCGCCGACGGGAACTTGATCTGCGGCGAGAATGGCGGTTCCTGCGTACGGTGTGCTTTCACGGCACGCTGTTGGAAACCGGCAAAGATGGACGACTTCAAAGCGCGTCCGGAGGTTGGATGTTCGAGGGTCTGGCTCATGTGTTTTACTGGCTATTGCGGTTGCTGCGATGTGCCGGTTCTGCCGGCGAAGATGAGTCCAGGCGTCTGGAGTAGCGGGGACGCCTGGTGCGGAGATGTGTCGCGAGAAAGGCGAGAAGCCCGACGATGAGGAGGAAGTCTTCACCGCTCATGAAGACCGTGCCTCCTGCATCGCCACGACAGTTTCACGGAGCCGCCCGAGAGACTCCAGGAGCTCGCAATCGATGGCCGGGCTCTGCTCTTGCACCAGCACCGCCTTGATCTTCTCCAATGTCTCGCCAAGTAGCCGCTGCTCGTGGGCGAGAGCTCTTCCCAGTCGTTCCGCCGTTCCAAGGTCCTCCAGGTGGTGGCGGCTTGCTCGACGATACTCCGTCACGATCGCACACAGCTTTGCGTCCAGCCGCGGTGAGAATAGCACCATCACTGGTGCAACAGTGAGACGCGGCGGCGCTGAGCGGCCCGAGGGCTTGTGCTCCTCTGTCGCTGCCGCTTTCATCCCAGCCAATGGAACCCCGGTATTCCGAGATGCAAAAGGTTCGCACGATTCCGCCTCTTCCCGCGATTGAGGGCTTTGTAGTCGGGAAGCTTTTCCGGGACGGCCGCTGGATTTACAAGCTGTCGGTGTCTGATCCACGGGATCCCCGTCAGTCCTTCGATAGCTGGTTTCCAGAGGAGCGGCTGGAGAGCTGACAACTACGCCGTTATCCATGCTGTTCTTCCCCCTGTTCAAGCTGGCTCAGCGCTACCCGCGGCTCCGCCCTCTCCGTGCGTTCCGCCGTGAGATGCTCCGCGAGTTGTGGATCGCGCCGCCGGATGACTTCCCGGATCAGGTAGAACATCGAGAGCACCGTCGCTTTATCGGCGCCTTCGTTCTCCACGGCGTTCGCGGCTTCCACGTCCAGTTCGCCGTAGATCTGCGCGAGACTCTGCGGAAGTGCCTGGCACTCGCTTTCTGCCCATTTGGCGAGGCGCTTGATGGCATTGCCGGCCTCTGCTGCCCGGAATGAGTCGCTGAGGCTCGGACCGCCGAACGTCGTGACGTGCTGCGTGCGATGCGCCGCATCATAGGTCCAGATCGCGACCTGCTGCTTATCGAAGTCTGCAGCGATCCGCTTTGCTGCCTCGATCGGCACCGGCACGTAATCACCTGGCATGTGGACCTCCTCCGGTGAGCTGTCGGAAAACCGTAGCCAAAGGCCCTGTGTCCGATACCTCCGGCTGTTCAATCACGCTAGTCACCCGCACCAATTGTCCGCAAAGCATCGCCGCATGTCGCCCAGCCTCGTGGATAGCATCCTCGATGTTCGACGCCTCGACCCATATCGCTACAGACACGGGCGCCCCGCTGTTTACCTCGACGGCACTGGCGACAAACTTCCGGAGCTTCACGCGGCGCTCCCTTCCACCGGTGTGATTCGGCCGCAGTCGTACGCGCGTAGCAGGCGCTGCTCTGTTGCGATATCCGCGACCCACACGCCGTGCCCGAGTTCCCAAGGCCCGCGCTGCAGAGTCCCGAATACCGCACTGTGATCGTCCAACCGAACGACGACCTGCATGCCAACTTTGGTGAGCTTCTCGGCGTGCAGCTTACTCACCTTTACCGCGAGCTCCTGCCGCTGCTGTGGCGTCAGAGCTCTCATTTGGCCACCTCGCTTTCCACCACTCTCTTACCGCGAAGACGCGAAGAGCGCGAAGTGCGTGAAGGTTTAGAAAACGCTGCACAGCAGCCTGCGCCACCCGTGAAACTAAAGAATACAACTGCCGCATCATCCACCTTCTCAAGCTTCTGTTTTGGCTTGCCCCTTCCGTGGCTCCAAACGTTCACGCGCGGCACTTCCTTAAATTCAAGGCCAGGCAGTTGCTGAAGCTGCTCCCGAGTTGCTTCGGGGACACGACGTATAGTCTTGTCGCTCGCCTTGCGCACTTCGGCGTCGTTCTCGGCGATTGCCTCCATAGCCCACCACCACGACGGCGGAGCCCCACAGCGCTCTTCCTTGGCGTCCGGAAGTCGGCACCCGTGAATGCACAGCAGAACCTTGTTGTTTGTGGCACACACGTCGTAGTTCACACGCGATCCACCCCGGTAGTTCCACATGTTGAACGGCTCGGAATAAGCGGGATGACCGGGCTCGCAGAATTTGCGAAGCACCTCAATGGCTACGCCTCCAACCTTCGCGCCCTTCGCCTCTTCGTGGTTAATCAGGCCACTCACGCTGCCACCTCGCTTTCCTTCACCGCAGCGCACGCAGCGAGCGCGGCGGTTATCTCGGCGATCACCAGCCGCGCCGCGGTCTCACAATCCTCCAGCGTACGGTAATCCTCTCTTAGCCATGCCTCCCGTCCGCCTTCTTGATAGAGCCCGACGACAACACAGAAGCCGACTGCCTGCGGATAGATCACCACATATACTTCGCGCTGCAGGCTTTTCGGGATCTCAGCCTCGATGTTGCATGCGATCCGGCTGCACTCCGGCTGCAGTTGCTCGCGGCGCTGCACTTGGCGCAAGGCGACGATGGCGGAGTAAAGCAGCCGCGCCTGGCCCCTGCTCTCGCTGGCTTGTGCCCTGTAAAAGAGCCAGCCACTTCCAGCCGGGGACTCCGCAGCCTGTGCCAATCGGACTGCGTCTTTCCGGCGAGCACGGGCGCGCCTCCGCCAGCTCTCAATCAGCTCATCGTGGGTCGAAGCCCCCGTCATTGTATCGATCGTCCGCGATGGTCGCTTGGGAAGCGGCACCGGCATGGCGGCTATAGAAGCGCTCAAAACGTCACCTCCCCGTGGTGCGCACCGTCAAACAAGCGCGCGGTTTTAAGAAACTGCGAAAGCTCCTTTTTGCTCACGTTGGCGGACGGAAGATCCAGCGGCATCCCCTGCGCCCAACATTCGCGGATCGCCTGCCGGAGCGTGCGCAGTTCCTTCACCGTCGCACCCTCAACGGTCGAGATTGCCTCCCAGGCACGCTCTAGATAGCAGATTTCCGGCAGGCTGTAATCTTCGGCCACTACAGCGCCACCTGGCCCGCACACCTCAAAGTCTCGCGACTTAAGCGACCCGCTCGCCTGCGCATCGGCTTTCCGGCGCGCGGTGCATTGCGAGAGCGGCAGCGATTCAGCCGCGAGGTACCTAGCTTCCGCGGCCTTCGCGTCACTATCCACCATCACCTCTCCACCATCCACCTCTTGGGGCTTGTCTTCGGGTCCTGATATAGTATTCGTCATTTTCTTCGTAGTGTCTGCCCGCGTCCGGTTACAGCCGGGCGCGGGCTTTTTGTTTAGCCAGCGTGCTGGCGGTTGGTTGGCTCTCCAGGCGTCTGGAGAGGAAATGGAATGGTCGTCAGCGCAGGCCGTCCCTTGGGCCACACGCGCAGTCCCTGCAGCATCGCGTCCACGTCGCGGACGCGGTAGAGCGGCTGTTGTTTGTGACCCAGCTTTACGCTTGGGCAATTCTCCTGAGTCGCGCGCCGCGAGAACCCGGCGCCGGTCCACTTCACCAGCGCGCCCGCTTCTTCATCGGTGATCAACGCGACTTCATAGAGCAGCTCCTTGAAGGCCTGCTTGCGCACCTCTTCCGGCAGGGAGGCCGCGAGCAATCCCACCCGCGCTTCGGGCGACAGGCCAGCAGCGAGCGCGCGAACGCACTCGAGCGCAGCCGCGCCGCTGATCGCAATGGAGGGAGCCTCGTCCATGACCGGGAGCAGTTCTGCCGATCAGGCGGCTGATCGAGCTGACTCTTTCTCGGTTACGATTTCATTGAGGAGCATCCGCACCTGAGCGGCACGGGAGCGACCTTCGCGCTTAGCTAGGGCGCGCAGTTTTTCAGCAAGCGCGCGCGGCACGTCATTGATCACGAGTTGGACGACTTCGTTCTCAGGGTTATTCGGCTGCGTCATGTCTAGACCGTAAGTGGCCGTCTTACGGCCCGTCAACAAATAATGTTGCTTAGCGCATAAGAGTTGTTGTTTTCTCCGCAGCGCATGCCAAAGAGTCACGAACGAGCGGAGGATCAGACATCGATGACGGTTTCCTTACCAAGGTGGCTGCTCGATAAGATTACTGCGCTCGCGAAAGCAGATAACCGCAATCGTTCAAACTGGGTGGTTACCGAACTACAAAGAGTCGTGGCAACAAAGGAGGCGGCGGGAGCAAAACTCCACGCCCTGCCGGACGCTGCGCATGTGGACGTGACGCCCTCGGACTCAACTGCCGGATCCAGAGTTGCGGAAGACTCCCCCACTCCACCTTCATCCGGCCCTCGCGTTCGCTCGACGCGCGGCGGCATCGAAAAAGTCGTCGGGCAAAGGAAAAGAAAGTCCTAATCATGAAGATTCTCATAGCCGTTGGAGTCCTGTGCGGCATTGCGTACAGCGTTGCGACATCTCACTCGGCTGAACTATCCGGCGAGGTCTTCGTCGTCACCAAAGGTCAATCTGTCGTTAAGTTAGCCCTCACCCCGATTTCTTTATACGAGCCGTCGGTCATCGCCAATCACCTGCAGGCGAAGAAAGAAAAAGCTGCTTTGGTTGATGCCTATTTCAAAGAGGTTTCAGCAGAGGCACAGGTCGCGATCGATGAGGCTGAAGGGCTGCTTGCCAAGGCCAAAGCGGATCGCGACGCCGTGTTTACTAGATATTTGGCGGATATCCGGAACGAAGCACTCGAGCGCGCATATAACGCTGCCGTGGCTCGTGCGGAAACACTCAGTGCGACGCTTGAGAAGCTAGAGAATATTCTATCTACGGGGAAGGCTAGAGGGCGATACCCATATACCGGCATTTGGCACTTCGAGGATCTCCCCAAGCCTGCGTATTTTGCCAAAACGGGCGCGGATGGGCGCTTTGCTATCGATGCGCAGGATGGCGAATACGTCGTCGCAGCCGCCACCTCACGCAAGACTCCGCGGGGGGATGAGGACTACTACTGGTTACTCCCCGTCACAGTAAAGGATGGTGCCAGCATCACACTGGCCAACGATAACCTAGCCTCGAGCGGAAATGCGCAGTCGCTGATCGAAACTCTAGACGAAGAGCGAACCGAACGCGCGGCCAACGAGTTCAAGGGCGGAGAGTGGCTGGTAACGTTCGTCGAGATGAAAATCCGTGAGCGGGATGCGGAAGCTGCAGCGGAGGCGAAACGCGTCGCTGCGAACAATGCCCCAAAGACGGAAGCTGCTGCACGCGAAATGGCGATTAGGAACTACCCTGCACTGAGCGACGCGACCTCTCCGCTCAATCGCGAGTTCGTTTTGCGACACAAACAATACCGCGCAAGTAAGCCCGCGTTCTTCAACGATCCCGCGTGGCCGCTCACTCTAGCGGCAGAGGCTGCGGCTTCGGTCACTGAAAAACCAGTCGCCTCTCGATAGGCCTGGGCCCGCGCACTCCTCTACAGAAGATGAAGGACATCGGCAGCGGTCCCCCAGCCAAAGCCCGCAAACCTCTGCCACCGGTAAAGGTCGGCAGCGTGAGCATCCCACGCTACCAACTTGGAGATGGTCGGGTGATGATCGCCTACCCCACGGCTACCCAGCCGCGGAAGTGCCAGACGTTCACCGGCAAAGGAAAAGACGAAAAAGCGCGGCTCCAGAATGCACTCACGCGATCACTCGAGGAGGCGACACGCATCGCCCGCGAGCTCCACAATGGCGGGCAGGAGGCGCAGATCTTCACCAGCGCAGATCGGGCAGACTTCACTGCCGCCAAGCGAGATGTGGCGGCGCACGGCGTGCCGGTCCATGTGGCGACCAGCGAATGGAACGAGGCGAAGAAACAGATCCTAGGCATCCGCTACTCGCTGCAGGAAGTCATTGCCGCGGGCGTGCATGCGCTCAGCCGCACTCCGCACCCTGTGCCAACTGTCGTTGCCGAGCTGCTCGCCAGCCAGGCACAAAAGGATCTCCACGGCCGCTACCGAGATGGCATGCAGACCACCTTTGCAAACTTTGCCGAAGCATTCCCGGGCGAGATCCGGGAGGTGAAGGCACCGCAGATCCAGCGCTGGCTCGATGGTACCGTCGCGAACGAGATTCGCAGCGGTGGCTTACGCAAACGCAACGGCGATCCCGTCGGGCCACGCCGCCGCGACAACATTCTCAAGGAAGTGCGCCTGCTCTTTCAGTATGCGCGTCTCCACGGGTATCTTCCTGACGAGATTAGCGAAGCCAAGAAGGTGCCCCTGATTGACGAGGGAGGCGGCGAGATCAGCTACTTCACCATCGCCGAGATGCGCCTCATCCTCGAGCACGTCCAGCCCGACTGGCTTCCCTTCGTGGTCCTGCTCGTTTTTAATGGCTTCCGCACTGAGGAGCTCGTTCGCCACCGGCAAGCTAACCGGCGCAAAGATCCGCTGCGGTGGGAGGACTTCGACTTCGAGGAGGGTGAGATCTACGTGCGAGAGGCCACTTCGAAAGTTGACCGCAAGCGCATCGTCCCACTCCACGACGTCACCCGCGAATGGCTCGCGCCATACCGGCAGAGCCGCGGACTCATCGCACCCGAGAAGCGCACCGATCGCGAATTTGGCAAAGGCTCACGGCTCGAGCGCGCGATCAACGCCGCGCTCAAGCAAGCGCCGCGGCTCCGAAACGATCGCCCTGTGCAGATGGAGATGCAGATCACCAGCGCACCGCCTGACGAGCTGCTCACCGAGTTCGCCTGGCGTCACAACGCGCTGCGTCACAGCTACGGATCTTACCGTGCTTCGATCCTGAAGAACGTCCACCAACTTGCCGAGGAAATGGGCACCTCCCCGGAGATGATTCACAAGCACTACCGCAACCCACGGCCGGCGAGCCAAGCCCGCGCCTGGTTCGCGATCAAGCCTCCTCAGTCCGGCATCGTAGTGCCGTTTCCTGCTGCCCAAAGCGCGTAGCAAAACGTAGCAGGCGGGCGGGATTTCACCGCCTAATCACCAATCCGGCTGATCGAGCGAGAGTAGCGCTCTACTCTGTAGGAGCCGTCATGAGAGCCCGTGAGGGCCATCTCGGCAGCGGCGTGGACGGGTTCGAGTCCCCTCCCCGGCATTTCTTGACCGGCCACAAAGCGGCCGTGAACCCTTGTCGCCGAACTGCTTGGTGGCTTCCGACAGGAGTTCCCGGTTCAAATCAACCCTGTTCCAGCTGGGCTGAAAAGTGCATATAGTGCATATCGGATGTATCCGCGAAGGCGCGTTCTGCATCCGCGATCAAGTTCCCGTTCCGGTTCGAAAAAATGGGCTGGGGAGAAGTTCGGGCCCTACTTCGTTTTAGCAGGGAAAAAGTACCGGAACAGTTTTGGCACATTCGCCGCCGCCTACGCATACCTCGATCACGAGTTTTCGCGGCTCGATACCGACCGTGCGAACAGTGCTGCCCTGCACCCGCTGAATCACGACGTCCGGGCGCTATCACGAGATGGACCAGCTCCTTCGCGAACGCACGAACGGTGCAACGCTGCGGGAGGCTGTGGAGTTCTTCCTAGTCCATCATGAGCGCAAGCGCTTCGTCGCGACGAGCGCTTCGAAGTGCATCGAAGCCTTCAAGGCGGAAGAGAAGGCGCGCAATCTTTCACCCGCGCAACTCCAGATACTGACGAAGCACCTCGGGCGCTTCCTCAAAGATTTTGGAACGCGCGAAATCCACACTTTCCGCCACGGAGATTTCCGAATGGCTGGCGGGGCAGCGCAGTGCGGATGGGAATCCGCGGAGCGAAAACGCGGCGCAATGTTCGCGGTTCGTTGGTTAGCCCTATCGCTCTACTCGCAGCGGATTCTGAATGCGATACCCGATATTGGACTGACGGAATTCCAGAAGGTTAAGAACCCGAAGGTA
This sequence comes from Chthoniobacteraceae bacterium, assembly GCA_036388395.1. Classification (GTDB taxonomy): domain Bacteria; phylum Verrucomicrobiota; class Verrucomicrobiia; order Chthoniobacterales; family Chthoniobacteraceae; genus DASVRY01. The sequence goes on along the minus strand of DASVRY010000692.1, from coordinate 1,536 downwards.
GATGCAGAGGCGAGTCGAGATTTACAAACCGAAGGAAGTCCTCAAGTTGCTCGCGACCGGTTCGCGTCACAGCGTCTGCTTCACACCGCCTTCGCCCGGCAGGCGCCGCTTCCTCACTGGCGTCGCTGACCTTTGGGTCGTTCGGCGCTTCCTCACGACAAGTGTTGCAACTTTTTCGCGAGGCGCGGCGTCTAGAGCAAAACTGAAAGCTATGAAACTCCATGCACTCGTTGCCCTGATCTCACTCGCTACAATTGCCATCCCCCAAGAGGCAACGCCGGGTCAAGGTCCGCCCGCCGAAGTCGCGGCGAAGGCTCAGCCCTGGCTGAATGAAGCCCGGCGCGGGCTGGAAGCGGAGGACGCTGCCGCGGTGCGCGCGGCCGTAACGAGGGCCATCGCCGCCCTCGGCCCGTGGGCGGGGAATCCTGAGACGGCCACGCGCTATTTTCCGCCTGTCGTCACGGCACCGTTCGATGCTGTTAAAGCGCGTGAGTGGTGGCTGAAGGAAATCCAGCGCGGCCTTGCCGGCCTGCCGTGGTTGGCAAATCCTGCGGGCAGCCCGCGACAGATGCAGGCTGGTCTGCGCGAAGCGGCCATTCCGCTCGACGGTCTTGCTCGCACCGCAATGCTTTTCTCCGAGCACCGCGTACAACTCACCAAGCACGTCCGTGCCGGGGCGGACTGGCTCATCAAACTGCAGCATCCAAGCGGCGTCTTTCCCTTTCCTATCGGCCCTGGACTCAACCCTCGCGAAAAGGTCGGCCACATCGTCGCGCGTATCATAACGGAACATCCGGACCTAGTGGTGCACGACTGGATTCCTGATGACCGCACCGACGGCGGCTTGCAGTTCGACAATGGTTTGTGCGGGCGCGCGCTCATCAGCGCATGGGAGTTGACGAAGGACGCGCGCTATCTTGATGCCGCGCGCAAGTCTGGCGACTGGGCAATGTCGCGCCCGCTGGTGGCGAACTGGAACTACAATGCATTCAGCGTCGGTCTGCTCGCGCGGCTCGCGACCATCACCGACGACGCAAAGTATCTCGAGTCCGCGGTCCGCAAGGCCGACGCGGGCGTGCTCCCCGGCCAGATGCCCGGCGGCCGTTGGTTCGACGCGCACAACGCCTGCGTCGTGTATCACAACATCCTTCTGCGCGAGCTGCTGGAACTTTTGCATGCGCTGCCCGCGAATCACACCTTCCGCGCCACCCTGCTCGACGCGCTCAGGCGCGGCCTGGATCAAGCGGCGGAAGAAACCTTGTCGCGCGGCTTTACCGGCACATGGACGGATAATTTCGCCCGCGGCCTGCAATGGATTGGCGAGAACAAAACCTGGCGCGACGCATTGAACGCAAACTTAAACGCCAGCGGAAAGAACGGCGCGCCCACCCCGGGTTTCGCCATCATCGCGGTGCTGGAGGAAGGCGACAAGCAGCCGTGATCCACCATTTCCCGATTCGACCAGAAATGCCTAGGCTTACTATTCGCCACGAGAATAGATCACACCTCAAATTGGCTTCCGAACCATGAATTCTG
>DASVRY010000691.1:0-2327 GCA_036388395.1 Chthoniobacteraceae bacterium | reverse complement strand
CCTTCTTCTGCACAGGTCGCGGATGAATACGCTGAACTGGGTCCTCCTCCACGGCGCCCTTCTCGAGGCGCAAATCTCCCAGCGGGACGATCGGACCAGCGACCAGCGCGCGCTCGGGATGAGCGAGCAGCATGAGCACATCGGCACCGCTGCGCGGCCGAGCTTCCGGGCTTTTGGAAAGGCAGGCCGCGATCATCTTCTCCCACGCGCTCGGGATTGGTTTGCCATCGGTTACGCCAAGCTCCGCACGTCGTTGCGTGATCGATACCGGCTCCTCGTGCAGCACTTGCGCGAGGATGTTGCCGCGGAAGAAAGGCGGCTTGCCCGTGAGCAGTTCGTAGATTGTCGCGCCCAGTGAGTAGATGTCGTCGAGGTGCGTCGGCCGTTCGCCCATGGCCTGTTGCGGGCTCATGTAGGGCGGAGTGCCCGAGGTATCAGCGCGCACGGAGACACGGCTCATCGTGTCGCTCAGGCTGGAGGCGATGCCGAAATCCGCGACCTTCAGCCGGCCCGCAGGTGTGAGCATAAGATTACCGGGCTTCAAATCACGATGCGCGATCCGGGCTTCGGTGTGCGCGTAATCGAGCGCCGCGCAAAGCTGCTCCAGCCATGGCAACACCTCGTCGCATTCAAAGCAACGGTTCGGCTGCTGTGCTTTCTTTTGCGCGAGCGTCTCCCCTTCCACCCGCTCCATCACAATGCCGGCAGTCTTTGCGTCCTGCTCGAAGCTGAAGACCCTCACGATATTCGGGTGGGTGAGTTCCATCCCACGCAGAACTTCTTTCTTCAAATCGACAATGCCGTCTGTATCGCGCACCACCGTTTCTGGGATGAGCTTCAGCGCAACCGGCACATCGAGAATGGTGTCATGTGCGAGAACGACGACGCCCATTCCGCCCCGTCCGAGTTCACGCACGGTGCGGTAGCGGCCAAAAAGCGGCGGCTCCAGGAGAACTGCGGTTGGCTCGAGGATGTCGCGAACGGTTGCGTCTTCGCCGGGAGATTCCAAAAGAGAGTTCGCTAAATGCATAGGGAGTGGCGCTTTGGAGGGTGAGATTCTGGGGTTCTCATTCGTGGAAGCAGAAAGAACGCCGCGCTGGGATCGGCTTTGGCGGCGAGCTATTCTCGGGCTTCGAGCCGCTGATCAATTCACGACGGGGATTTCCCGATTCCGAACAGAGGCTTCTCACTTGGAGCCGACCGCTCATGGCATCCGTAGATACGCGCGTATGAAGAACCTGCTGCTCCGGTTTAACGTCACAAAGTCAGTGCTCGCCGCGCTTTCACTTTCGGTTGCCGGCATTCCTGCCGCCTCGGCGATCGTTGCGGGTGACCCGAATCTCGCCTCGGAGCCGGACTCCCCGGATCTTCGGATCGACCCGAACACCATGCAGTCGCTGTTTGCAGGCGTGGGCAGCATCACTGCGTTCGATGACCTCGGCCGTGGGACCTTCCTCTGCACGGCGACCCCGATCACGAGCCGGCACATTCTCACCGCAGCGCACTGCATCACCGACGGCATGGGAAACATCAACCTCGCGCCCGAGAACGTGCGGTTCTTCCTGAATTTCGGTGGCAACATTACGAGCACGATCTCGGCTGTCACTCTGACGAAGCACCCCGAGTGGCGGGGCTTTGATACGAGCCTCTTCAATGACATTGCAGTGATCACGCTCTCGGAGGATTTGCCTGCCGGTGTGCCGATCTACGAGCTGCTTGAGCGCTCGCTAGTCGCCACGCCGTCGCCGACGGGCACTATCGGCGCCGGAGCCGAGACCATCACGCTGGTGGGATACGGCACAAGCGGGACCGGAGCCACAGGAACGGGCACGACCCCAGGACCAGCAAACTCAGGCGTCTACAACGTTCCCGCGAGATTCGAGGTGAAACGGACCGGGCAAAACGTCGTGGATGGGTTGTTCAGTGAAAACAACGCTGCCATCCCGGAAGTGTTCATCTTCGACTTCGACGATCCAATCGCGTCGCGGACGCTGAACCAGACCGGCGGTCCCACTTTGGGAAACCGGCGCGAGGGTCAGCTTGGGCCGGGCGATTCCGGTGGACCGAGTTTTGTCACGGATACCGACGGCCGTATGAAGCTGGCCGGGGTGAACACATTCACCTTCAACTTCCCCTCAACTCCCCTCATCGGGAGAGCCCCCAACACGCCATCCTTTGGCTCCGGCGGAGGAGGAATGCAGGTCGCGGCTTACCGCGACTTCATCAACTCCGCAATCCCGGAGCCGAGCAGCGCACTACTCGTGGTTTCGGGCGCGGGATTGCTCGGCCTGCGTCGCCGGCGGGCATAGCGGCAGCCTCCGGCGAAC
>DASVRY010000690.1:0-3717 GCA_036388395.1 Chthoniobacteraceae bacterium | reverse complement strand
AAAGGCCGCCGATCCGCTCCATCGCCTGGCCAAAGATCGCGTCCCACGTGGGGTCGTCGGGCAGCAGCGCGCTGAATGCACCAGTGCGTTGCGAAACGAGGATGGACGCCCAGGAGTTGCAATCCGGATGACCGAAGATGCTGGCGTCGCGCCGCACCGGCAGACCGGTGCCTTGCTGGATCTTCTCCCACACGAGCTCCGGCGTGATTGGCTGCTCGGAGAAGATCGTGCGACCAGTGTCGGCCTCCGGCTGAAAGCTCAACATTCGCCAGAGCTGCGTCCGTTTCGGCTCCGCCAGAAACCACCGGATGATTTCCGGGACGCCGTCGATGTTCTTCCGCGCGACGGTGCAGTTGTGTGCAAACTCCAGCGGCATCCCGGTCTTCTCGCGCATACGCCAGCCGAGCTCCGTGAAAGCCTCGCGCACGGGGTGGAGATCGGCCTCGCTCTTGATGCGGCCGATCGGGAAGCCGTGCCGCCCCGCCTGCGTCATATCGACATGCACGGCGACCTGGCGCAGCCCGCCTTCCACCATCAGCCGCTCGAGGAATTCCGGATGCTCGATGAGCGTCTGCCCGTGGGTCATGAGCATCGGCACAAGGCCGACGCTGTAGGCATAGCGGACGATCTCCACGAGTTCATCCTGACGACCTGAGCGCCAGTAGGCGTCCGCCACATCGCCACCCGTGATCTGCAGCCCTCCGCCTGGTCCCTGGAAGCGGCGGTTCGCATCGATCTGCTCCTTCATATCTGCGAGCGTCGGGATCGGCACCTCGTTGGCGTTCTTCGGTAGATAGCAGTGGGTGCAATGGAACGAGCAGTAGCTGGCGCCTAGCGTGAAGCCGCAATGCGTAAGATGCCGCCCGGAGATCTGATTCGGCGTCTTGAGCTCCGGCGGCAGAGTGGCCCAGCGTTCTGCGAGCACGCGTTGTTTTTCGCCGTGCAGCGGATGGAGAAAAGCGTGGAGCCGTGTCCGCCAACGTTCGCGCGAAGTCATGCAGCGAGGGAACTCCCGCAGCGGCTGTCGGTCAAGCTTCCCTCGGATGCAATCAGCCTTACCGGACGCGTTTGAGCACGATCTCGCCTGTATCTTTGAACCCGTTGGAGTTCGCGGCGATGGGGCAGCGGATCGTCGTCCCGAGCGGAGTGGCCGCCGTCGGCGTGATCTCCACCTGGATCGAAGCTGCCTCGCCCGCAGCGAGGTCGGTCACCTTGTAATCGCCAGCGACGACTGCTGCAGTGATCTCGCTCACCGAATCGAAGTAGCGGACCGCGAAGCCAAGGAAATCGCCGCCGCCCACGATGTCGAGATCCTGCGCCACGCCGGTGCGATTAACAAATACTGCGGTGAACACCGAAACCTTATCCTTTTTGCCGGCGGCTTCGAGCTGCTGCAGTGCACTATCGAAATGGAAGATCTGGGCGCCGATGGTCTGCTTCTTTTTGCCTTGGAGCACAAGATCCGGTTGGCCAGTCGGCACTGGTTCGTCGTCCTCGATCGTCACTGTCGCCGTGCGGCTTTTGCCGATGCGGTAGCTGCTCGAGTCGAGCAGCCGCAACTGCACCGTCTCTAGTCCCTCAAAAGCACCGTCGTCCAGCGAAGTCACAGTGAGCGGGACAGCGGATGCGCCTGCCGGAATGGTCGCGGTGCCGCTCAAAGCGGTGTAGTCGCCGTCAGGAGTGGCGGGGCCGGAGATCTCGTAATCCACTTCGAGCGCCTCACTGCCCGTGCCGCTGCGAAGGATCCGAAACTCGCCCTCGCCCGCCTCGGGCGCGACCTTTACCGACGCCACTACAGACACGACGGGCGTCTTTGGCTGGATCGTCACGTTCAACGTCTGGGTGCGTCCGCCGAAGGTCGCCTTCACGCCGATCTTCTTTGGCGAAGGAACAGCAGAGGTCGTCAGCACGCCGCTGGACGTGATGGCAGCGGAGCTCCCAGCATTGATGAGCTCCCACGTCGGCGTGCACGGTTTGCTGCCTGTGTTGAAAATAGCGGCCGCTTTGTAGGTTGTGCTGGTTAGTTCGCCAATGGTCCTGCGACCAGCGACTTGCACGGCTTCCAGGATGGCGGGGTTGAAAGTGCCGTCGTCCTGCGGGTCGCCGAGCACCGGAATGCCGCCGTTTGGGCCCGGCGTATCTTCACTCAGTCGCGGGCGCACTTCGAGCACGGTGACGGCGTCCCGATCAACCCATGAGCCGCTAACCTGTTCCCGTAGCCGCGCGGTGACAATCCATCCGAGGCCTTGAAAGCTGTTTTCGCCGACCACTTCAGGTGCCGAGGTGATGCTCTCGAACCCCAACTCTCGAACGCCCTGGCCGGTGAGGATTGGCACGTCGAGAACTTGCAGAACCTGCTCTTCTCGCACCGGCGCCAGCGTCTCGTCACCGAAGGTCTCCCAGCGTGCAGCGGCGGGCGCTTCGGTAAGCACCAGCTGCAGAGGACCTCTGGTGGTGGCGAAGGTATTGTCAATCCGCGCCACCCCGGTGAACCGCACGGCACCGTCTTGCTGAGCGGCGCTCTGCAAATCGAGAATATCGGTGAGCCGCACCTGATTCGCCGCTGGTCGGACGGTTACGGTCACCGCGGCGGAATAGCTCGCGACGTTTGCCTCGCTGTAGGCCACCGCCCGGATGGTATGCACCCCGAGCGGCAGCGCGACGTCGTTGTTCTGCAGGGAGCCACTGAAGCTGCGCGTAAACTCCCGCCCGTCGACTTCAATCGCCGTATAGCGAATACCGATCGCGCCCGCAGAAGATGTGGCGGCTAGATTCATTCCCTGACCCTCGGAGACAATCGTCCCGTCCGCTGGTTGGCTAAGCGTGACGGTCACTTCCGGGAGCCGTGCGTCTTCGACAGGATTAGGCTCGATATAGATATCCGTGGCTCGGTTGCTGTCTTTCCTGTCCAGCCGCGCAGCGGAGGTGAATGCAATATAGCCATTGTCCGCCGAAAGTGCGGGCGCCTCGGTGGCGCTGGGGGCGAGCGGATAGAGCTGGCCATCGCTCACGCGCAGGAGATAAGGCCGCGCCGCACCGCGTGCAGGCCGGCCAAGGAAAACGATATAGTCGCCATTCGCCGTGCCCTGGAGCGACATCCGCAACGGATGCACTTCCGTATCGATTGGCACCGGCGTGGCGAACGAATCCGATGCGCTCGAGCGGTAGATCGTTGCGCCCTCGTCATTGTCGCTTGTTACAAGCTTCCGATCGGAGATGAAGAAGATCGTCTGCCCATCTGCGGTTACCACCGGGTCGCGCGCTGCGCCCTCCTCGGATGAACCCGCTCCGCTCTTGCTGATCAGCACCGGAGTGCTCCCGCGTTCCAGCAGGTAGATATCCTGTTCAGTATTCGTGTCGGCGGCGACGAGGCTGTCGCTGGTTTCGAAGATGAAGGTATTGCCATCGCGGGTCATCGCGCCGCGCCCCAGCGTTTCGAGCACAAAATCACTAGTGATTGCCGCACTGCCGCTGATCCGATTCGCGGCCGTCGTGTCATTCACGCAAAGCTGAGGATCATTCCCCGAAAGGAATGGCGTCTCGCGGTAGGAGAAGCTAACAAATCGACCTTCGGGCGTGATCGCGGCGGAATCTGCATTCCGAAAAGAACGCCCGCCGCCAAAGGGAAACGAAACGGTGCGCGGGGAATCGGCACTTTCCAGATCCACCAGGCGAATCTTCGGGATCTCCTCCAACGAGCGATAAACCACGAAGCGG
>DASVRY010000689.1:0-4475 GCA_036388395.1 Chthoniobacteraceae bacterium | reverse complement strand
GCCGTCATTCCCGCCGAGCGCGACGATCAGCACATCGGCCCCGCCGCGCAGCGCCCAATCGAGGCGGCGCAGTCCGCCCGAGGTCGTGTCGCCGCTCACGCCCGCATTCACCACCTGAAAAGGCAGAGCAGCTCCCTCGACCTTCTTCTGCAGCAAGGCCGGGTAAGCGTGCGCGGGATCCACTCCGTATCCCGCGGTGAGACTATCGCCGAGCACCACGACGCGACGGTTTCCGCTCGCCGCATTTGCCGTCGCTGGCTGCGCGACCCATAGTGCGCAGCTCGTCCACAACCAAAGCCAAAACGTAACGGTCTTCATGAGTTCATCTGTTCCGAGTCATCCCGATGTGAGCGGAACCGTCGCGTCCGCAGTTGGCGCTGTCAACCGCCCCATCCTCGAAGTGCGTGAGCTCCGCAAGACTTACGGTGACGCGGGCCGCGAGCTGACCGTGCTGCGCGACATCAACCTGGCTGTGCAACCCGGCGAGACCTGCGCGATCATCGGCCCGTCGGGCAGTGGAAAGACCACGCTGCTTGGCCTTTGCGCAGGCCTCGATGATGCGACGAGCGGCAGCGTGCTCATCGATGGCCAGGCGCTCGAGACGCTTGATCAGGATGCACGTGCGGCCCTGCGAAATCGGCTCGTCGGCTTCGTCTTCCAAAACTTCCAGCTCATCCCGACCCTCACCGCGCTGGAGAATGTGCTCGTGCCACTGGAACTCCGCGGCGAAACCGGGCGCGGAAAGGAAGCCGCCGATCTCCTCGCGCAAGTCGGCCTCGCCGAGCGGCTCCACCATTATCCACTACAGCTCTCTGGCGGCGAACAGCAACGCGTGGCGCTCGCCCGGGCTTTCATTCATCGGCCGAAGCTGCTCTTCGCCGACGAACCGACGGGCAATCTCGATGCGGAGACGAGCGGCCCGATCGTGGAAATGCTCTTTGCGCTCAATCGCGAGGCCGGCACGGCGCTCATCCTCGTGACTCACGACCCGGCTCTGGCCGCCCGAGCTGGCCGCGTGATCACCATGCGAGCTGGGGCGATTGTCTCGGAGGAGACGCATGGAGCGCGCTAACGTGCGGCCGTTGCCGAGCAGTCTGGGCGCCGCACTGCTCCACCCATGGACGTGGCGCATGGCGTGGCGGGACAGCCGCACACAACGAAAACGGCTGGCGATTTTCTCGCTCTCGATCGTCTCCGGGATCGCCGCGCTAGTCGCGATCCATGCGCTGAAGGCGAGTGTGGAGCGCGGCATCGAGACGCAAGCCAAGGCGCTGCTCGGGTCGGATTTGCAGATCACCTCCCGGCAGCTGTTTGCCCCCGAGGTCGTTGAGCCGATCACGCAAGGTGCCTCCAGATCTGCCCGGGAGACCAGCTTCTCGACGATGCTCACCTTTCTCAAGGCCGACGCTTCGCGGCTCGTCCAGGTGCGCGGGATTACTGGCCACTATCCCTTCTACGGGACGGTGGAAACCACTCCGGTCGGAGCGTGGGAAGCGCTGCGCATGCAACCCGGGATTCTGCTCGAGCAGGCGATGCTCGATCAATTCGGCGCGCGCGTCGGCGACAAGGTGCGCATCGGCGGCATCGAGTTGCAGATCCTCGGAACGTTGGTCAAACCACCGCCGCGGAGCAGCCGCTTCAGCGGCTTCGCGCCGGAAGCCTACGTGCGGCTCAGCGACCTTGAGCAGACGGGGCTGCTCGACACGACCAGCCTCGCCTTTCATCACCTGCACCTCGAACTGCGAGATCCGGCCGCGGCCAAGGAGCTGCGGGAGCGGCATAAGGAAACCTCGTGGCGCTTTGAGACGCCGGAGGATCGACGCGACACCCTGGGCCGTTCGCTCGATAATTTTCAGCAGTTCCTCGGCCTTATCGCCCTCGTCTCACTCGTGCTCGGCGCGATCGGCGTCGCCGGAGCAATCCACGCGCACGTCAGCCGCCGCGTGCCGACCGTGGCGATCCTCCGCTGCCTCGGCTGTCCGGGAAATCTCGCCTTTGCGATCTACGTCGCGCAGGCGCTCGCACTTGGCATTGCTGGTGCGCTCGTCGGCGCTGCGCTCGGGGTCGCTCTGCACATCGGGACGGTGTCCTTCTTTCGTGAAAGCCTGCCGATCGCAGTAAATGCGCTGCCTGTTTGGTCCGTCGTCATGCAGACCGCCGCGGCGGGTTTTGCCGTCTGTTGCGGCTTCGCGCTCCTGCCGTTGCTCGGCGTGCGTGGGATCTCGCCCGCGGCCACTTTGCGGGAAGGCGCAACCGGTCCATCCGGGGTCCAATGGCGCAAGACTTGGCCAGTGTATCTGCTGCTCGTCGTGCTGATCACCGGGCTCTCGGTGTTGAATAGCTCGAGCTGGAGTCGAGCGCTGGGGCTGACCGGAGGTCTTGCTGTGGCCTTCCTCCTCCTCGCGGGCGTCGCGCAATTGCTGATCGTGGTCGCGCGCAAGCTCGTCCGCCCCACCTGGCCTTATCTGCTGCGTCAGGGCATCTCGAATCTCTACCGACCGCACAATCAGACACTGCTTTTTCTCCTCTCGCTCGGGCTCGGCACGTTTCTCCTGCTCACGACTCTGCTCACCCGCAATGTCCTCCTGGAGCGGATCAGCGTTACAAGCACCCGCGACAGCCCGAACATCTACCTCATCGACGTGCAACCGGATCAGGCGGCCGGCGTCGCGGAGCTTCTGCGGGCGAAGAATCTCCCGCTTCTCGAAAGCGCGCCAATGGTGACGATGCGCATCCAGTCAGTGAAAGGCGTGCCGGCCCGCGAGCTGAAGTCACGCGGTGAGGTGCCAAAGTGGGTCGTGGAGCGGGAATTTCGCTCCACCTATCGCAGCGCCCTCAATGCAACGGAGACTCTCATCGACGGCACCTGGACCACAGACTTACCCGGAGGCGGGGGGCCGGTTCCGCTCTCGCTCGAAGAAGAAATCGCGAAAGATCTCCGCGTAACGATTGGCGACAGCCTGGTGCTCGACGTGCAGGGCACGTCGATCGAGGCGCGGGTCACGAGCTTGCGCAAAGTCGATTGGAGCCGCTTCAACCTTAACTTCTTCATGGTTTTCCCACCCGGGGTTCTGGAAAGCGCGCCGGGCTTTCACGTGCTCACGACGCGTGTTCCGGAGCAGCTCTCGTCCGGGGAACTTCAGCGGGCACTCGTGGAGCAGTTCCCTAATGTCTCCGCGATTGATCTCACGCTCATTCTCGAAACGGTCCGCTCCATCCTGGAGCGCATCGGACGCGTCATTCAAATCCTCGCTGGCTTCACCGTGCTCGCCGGCCTGGCAATCCTGATCGGCACCCTGCTGAACGGCCGCGGACAACGGGTCCGCGAGAGCGTCCTTCTCCGCACGCTCGGCGCGTCGAGTCGCCAGGTGCGGCTGATCCTGCTCGTCGAATCCGCAACCCTCGGCGCGCTTTCCGCCGCTGCCGGCGTGCTCCTCGCGTTGGCTGCCAATGCCGCGCTCGCCGTCTTCGTCTTTGAAGCGTCCCCTTGGCCCGCGCCCGGGCTCGGGCTCGTACTAATTGCCTTTGCCGGCGCGACGACGCTGGCGATCCTCGCCGGCTTGCTCTTGAGCCGCGGAATCTCCCAAACTCCCCCGCTCCAGATCTTGCGGAATCAGCAGTGAGGCGAACGAAGCGGACAAGGCTTAGTTCCGCGTCGGAAAAGTTTCGCGCTCGCCCCGAATCAGCGGCAGGTCCACCCTTCTGAAGATGAGCCTGCGCTTCCAGCTTCTCACCCGGGAGCGGCTGCTAGAAACCCTGGGGCTGGTCGAGGAGTTCTACCGTGAAGAACGCCTTCCATTCGACCTGCCAATCATCTCACGGAGTCTGCAGGAACTTCTTGCCGCGCCGGAATCGGGGAGGCTCTGGTTACTCGAGTCCGACGAGCAGACGATCGGCTATTTCCTGCTCACTTCCGGGTTCATCCTGGAGTTTGGCGGCCGCCAATACTTTCTCGATGAGTTCTACGTTCAGCCACATCTGCGGGGCCGCGGCCTTGGCACTCTAGCGATAGGGTTCATCGAAGGGCTCTGCCGCGCAGAGGGCGTTCATGTACTTCGGCTGGAAGTGGAAAGCGCAAATTCCCGCAGCATCGCACTTTATGAGCGGCTCGGTTTCCGCCGGCACGAACGCCACACGATGACTCGCATTCTGCGGGGCCTTGGGGAATAGCGAAGCTCTGCCGTTCCGTTATGCGCCGTAGCACTTGGCGGCCCTCCAGGGAGTTCGCCTACGCCAAGTAGCTTAAATTAGCCACTACCCGCGGGTCATGGTATGGCGCGGTCGCTCGGTCAATCCCCGTCTTGACAAATCATCAACGGACTCTAAATATCGCGTCGCATGTACGCGGAACGTCGACCAAACCTGACTGAATGCCGGATGGCTCCAGGGAGTATTCGCAGGTTCGGTCGTTGGTGGTCGGATTTATTTTTAGTTCAGGATCTTCAGTTTAGCAGCCGCCGTACCACGCTGAGCAC
>DASVRY010000688.1:0-8812 GCA_036388395.1 Chthoniobacteraceae bacterium | reverse complement strand
TCTGGAAACTATCCACGCGTGGGACGGTGAGCGGATCCCTGGAGATCTCGCTCAATGGTCCGGCTTCGCTGTGGGTGGCGGGTCGATGAGTGTGTATGAAGCCGATCAGTATCCGTGGCTGAGGCCGACGGAGCAGCTCATCCGCGCCGGCTACGAGCAAAGACGTCCCTTTCTGGGGATGTGCCTCGGGGCGCAATTGCTCGCCAGCGCGCTGGGAGGCCGCGTCTTCGCTAACTTCGCCAAGGAGATCGGCCTCCACGAGCTGAACTTCGCGCCAGCGGCGGAGACGGATCCTCTTTGGAAAGGTCACACGCACGGGCTACGACCGGTGCATTGGCATGGTGACACCTTTTCGCTGCCGGGAGGAGCGGTGCTCCTTGCCTCATCTGCAATGACGGAGAATCAGCTCTTCCGCGTCCGGGAGGTGCTATACGGCTTCCAGTTTCACCTCGAGATCGATCTTCCGCTGCTGACCAGCATGGTGGCCTTGGATGAGGAGGCGCTGCGGGAGAATGGCGTTGACCCTGCCGACTTCGTGACCGCTGCGGAAGCGGCCTTGCCGAGCGTGGAGCCCGTCGCGCGGAAAGTTTTCGGCCGGTGGGCCGATTTACTACGCTGACTGCGGCAGAGGGCGATGATTACGCTTGCCGGGTGGGCAGCCTGCGGCGCCAAACGTCGAACGTTCAACATCGAACCTCCAACGTCGAAGGATCAGAACCTCGCGTGCAGGTGCTGATTCACGTTGGCTACTGAGGTGTCTCGTAAGGCGGCTCGTCGGTCGCGATTGGCGTCGTCTGTGCGCGTGGGTTGGTGAGATTGAAGACAAGTCCAGCAGCTGCGCCCGCTGCGAGATTCGCTACGACGTAAATCCAGATATTTTCCCAAGCCGACAAACCGAGGATCGAAATCCCGACCGCTACTGCGGGATTGAAGACACCGCCCGAGATATCGCCGACCGCGAAAGCTCCCGCCATCACCGTCATGCCGATGGCTAGGCCATAGAAGGAGTTACCCGACGTGCCCTCGGCGGTGGCTGCGTTCAGGATCACGTAGACCAGGGCGAACGTGAAGAGGAACTCCGCGAGCAGCGCGGGTCCGACCTGGGGAGCCATGGCCGAGATTTCCGTGCCGGCACGCAGGAACTTCACCGCGGCAGCTGCAGCAACGGCAGCGACAATCTGCGCGATCACGTAGGGGAGAACATCGACAGTTTTCACGCGACCGCGGATCCAGACGCCCAGGGTGACTGCGGGGTTGTAATGCGCGCCCGAGATGTGACCGCCTGCGAAAATCATCGCCATGAGCACCGCGCCTATGGCGAGCGGCGGGATGACTCCGGTGCCTACCGGAAGCACCGTGCAGCCGATGGTCAGGATGAGGAAGAAAGTCCCGAGGAATTCCGTGATGTACTTGTTCATTTTTCGGAAGGGCGAAGACCTTGCAGCATGGCTGAAGCGCAGCTTCTGCCGAGCCAAAAGGGAGCGATCGATCCACGAAGAAGATTCAGGCCGGAGCGCACAATGGAGTGGCTGTTTACAAAGAGCAGGTCGGACTCCAAGGTTCAGGACCTATGAAGAAACAGCTCTTTTCTGCATTGCTCGCGGTCATGTTTCCGACGCTTGGTTTTGCGGAGGTGAAGACGGAGACGATTCAATACCAGCAGGGCGAAACGGCACTCGAGGGCGTTCTTGCACTCGAGAGCACAAGCCAGGAGAAGCGGCCCGGCATTTTGATCATCCACGATTGGATGGGCGTGAGTGAACATACCCGCGCGGTTGCCGAGGATGTGGCGAAGCTGGGCTACGTGGCCTTTGCTGCGGACATCTATGGCAAAGGAGTGCGCCCTGCGGATCAGCAGGCCTCGTCGGCAGAAGCTGGGAAGTACAAGGCGAACCGCCCGCTGCTGCGCGAGCGCGCGAAGGCGGGGCTGGATCAGCTAAAGAAGCATCCCATGGTCGACAGCTCGAAGCTTGCGGCGATTGGATTTTGTTTTGGTGGGACCACTGCCCTCGAGCTCGCCCGCAGTGGAGCGGAGATTGCGGGTGCGGTGAGTTTCCACGGCTCGCTCGATTCTCCGAATCCTGCAGATGGGAAAAACATCAAGGCGAAGCTGCTCATCCTGCATGGCGCCGATGATCCCTTTGTGAAGCAGGAGGATCTTGCTGCCTTTCAGAAGGAACTTCGGGATGCTCGTGTGGACTGGCAGATGATTTACTACGGCGACGCAGTGCACAGCTTCACGCAGAAGAAAGCAGGCACAGATAAGAGCAAAGGTGCTGCCTACCAGGAAGCTGCGGCAAGGCGCTCGTGGCAGGCGATGCAGGTCTTCTTCAACGAAATCTTTGCGCGGAAGTGAGCCGGAGATTAACCGCGAAGGCGCCAAGGGCGCGCAGTAAGGGTAAAAACCGCGGCGGCCGCAGCGCACGCGGCGATCGGATCTGAGGTGATCTGTCCTCCCTGCGCTCCGCGCCCTTAAACCACAAAGAGCACGAAGCAACGAGGCGCTAAACGGCAACCGGGCGAGGTCGGCATCCGCCACTCGCTGTGGCGAGCATCCTTTCCCTCCCATCGCGCTCTTCGCGTCTTCGCGGTTAATTCCGCCGGATGAACTTCGCCGCGAAGGCGCCGTCCACCTGATCCGCAAATGGGAGCGTGCGGCGGGACTCCACCAACTCCAGCGACGGGATCGTGGATGCGAGCTTTTCAGCGACCCGGTCGTTTTCCTCCGGCTCCAGGCTACAGGTGCTGTAGACGAGGGTGCCGCCGGGCTTCAACAGAGCCGCCGCGCGCCGCAGCAGAGCAAGCTGTTGCGCCGGCATGCGGAGAAAATCTTCGTCGGTCAGCCGCCACCTGACGTCGACCCGGCGGCGGATCACTCCAGTATTGCTGCATGGTGCGTCGACGAGGATCCGATCGAATCGCTCCACACCTGCCGGCGGAGTAGCCTTCATGCAGTCGTGCTGGATCGGTTCCACGATGGTCGCACCAAGCCGCTGCACATTCTCGCGGAGGCGATCGAGTCGGGATTCGTAAAGATCGCAGGCGATGATTCGTCCGCGATTCTCCATAAGCTCCGCGATGTATGTCGTCTTGCCGCCGGGCGCGGCGCAGGCGTCGAGGACGGTTTCGCCGGGCTGCGGATCGAGAAGATCGACCGCCATCAACGTGCTTGGATCCTGCACATAGCAAAGGCCTTCCATAAGCCAGCGATAGGGCAACTGCTCGACCTTGATCGCGCGTGGATGGGCAGGGGATAGCTCCGCCTGGGGCATGCTTCGGACCAGCTCGCCCGAGGTGATCTTGAGTGCGTTCGCGCGGACATGCACCTCCGCAGGCTCATTGTTCCAGGCACAGAGGCGCTCGGTATTTTCACGGCCAAAAACCGCGTTCCACCGCTCGAGCAGAAACTCCGGATGGGAGGTGCGGATGGCCGGGGGCGCAGCGGCCAACGACTGCTCCAGCGCGACCTTTTCACGAAGTGCCCGGCGGAGAATGGCATTGACCAAGCCACGGGCGCGTCCGCCGAGGATGACCGTCTCGTTTACCGCCGCATGCGCCGGCGTGCGCATGTGAAATATCTGGTAGAGGCCGAGGCGCAGGATGGCGTGTGTTTCTTTATCGACTGGCCCTTCACGGAGCTGCCCGATGAGAAAGTCGAGCTGGCTGAGATTCCGGAGAATGCCGAAAAACATCTCCCGCAGAAATGCCCGATCGAGCGTGCGGAGCGCCGAGGCGGCGAGCAGATCGTGCAGGATTTCGTCGGAGAAAGAGCGGCCCTTTTCCCATTCGAGGAGTGCGCGAACGCAGGCGGAGCGGGCATTCAGGGCCATGCGGTGGAGCTTAGCAGATCTGCGGCGCTGGAAGAAAACGGTGGCTGGGAAAGGGGAGGCGAACGTCGAACGTTCAATGTCGAACATACAACATTGAAGGCAGAAGGTTGGTCCGCGTTCCCCAGATGGGAGGCGGTGGCTTGTCCTCCCGGAATTGGTAACGGTGCGAACTGCCTGCGACTACTTCACAGGCGCTGGACGACCGGTTGCGTAATACGTGAAGCCAAACTCCCGCATCATCTGCGGGTCGAAAAGATTACGGCCGTCAAAGACGAGCGGGGTGTGCATTCGCTTCTTCACCTCGGCGAAGTCGACGTTCGAAAACTCGCTCCACTCTGTCGCGAGGATGAGCGCTTCGGCGTCGTTCGCTGCGTCGAGTGGATTGTCTACCAGCTTCACTTTTGCCGGATCGATGAGTTTCCATTCGACGGCTTTCTCAGATCCTTTCGGATCGTAAGCAGTGACAATCGCGCCCTCGGCCACCAGGCGATTAACGAGCTCGATTGCGACGGAGCTGCGGACGTCGTCGGTGTCCGGTTTGAAGGTGAGACCCCAGACCGCGATCTTCTTATCGCGCAGCACCCACAGCGCCTCGCGCACCTTGTCGATGAAGCGGTTGAGCTGCGTGGCATTGATCCGTTCAACTTCTTCCAGGAGACCGAAAGGAGTTCCGAGCTGGCGCGCAATGGCGATGAACGCCTTGACGTCCTTCGGAAAGCAGGAGCCGCCGTAGCCGAGGCCAGCATTGAGGAAATTTCGCCCGATGCGCCGGTCCATGCCGATTCCGTCCGCAACCATCTCCACGTCAGCTCCGCTCGCCTCGCAGATCGCGGAGACGGCATTGATGTAGCTGATCTTCAGCGAGAGAAAGCTGTTTGCAGCGTGCTTGATCAGCTCCGCCGAGTTCACGTCAGTCACAAGGATCGGGGCGCGAAACGGCTCGTAGACCTGCTTCATCAAGTCCGTGGCGCGCTGGCTGGAGGAGCCGATCACCACGCGATCGGGATTCATGAGATCCGGCACTGCGCAACCTTCGCGAAGGAACTCCGGATTGCTCACCACATCAAATTCCGCGTCCTTGTTGTAGCGCTTGATCGTGTCCGCGACCTTCTCACCGGTCTTCACCGGCACGGTGCTCTTGTCGACGACTACCCGATACTGGTCCTTCTTCAGCACTCCGGCGATTTCGCGGGCGACGCGCTCGATGAAGCTGAGGTCGACGCTCCCATCCGCCTGCGGGGGCGTCGGCACGGCGATGAAGATAATCTTGCTGTGGTCAACTCCGTCTTCGATCGAATTAGTGAAGCGGAGGCGCTTCGCCGCGACGTTCCGGTGGACGAGATCCTCCAAGCCCGGCTCGTAGATCGGGATCTTGCCAGCCTGGAGCGCGTCTACTTTTCGTTGGTCATTGTCTACGCAGACCACGTGATGGCCGACTTCGGCGAAGCACGCGCCGCTGACAAGGCCGACATATCCAGAGCCGATGATACAGAGTTCCATGAGTTGAGAGCGAAAGTTGGTCGGGTTGAAAGGGCGGGGATTAAGCGACAGACGATGCGGCAGCGCAAGCAGAAGCCGCAGCGAGCATCGTCCCTCGCGGGTTTGTCAGCGGTTCCGGGAGGAACCGCCGGAGCCGCTGGTTCCCCCACCAATGCCTTCGGGATCCAGAGGCAGTGGGAGACGGATGTTCGGGAGATCTTTGAGGGTAAAGGTAAGGAGGAGTCCGAGCTCTTCAGTCTCTCCCACATCGCGCAGGAGCAGGCCGAGCGAAGCCACCCAGCTCGAGAGATCCCGATGGACTTCGTACCGCTGGGACTGAAGCGCACCTTCTTCAAACTCATAGGATTCGCGGAAGCTGAAGCCCCAGTTTTCGTTAAAGCGAACGTAGCCACCGAGGTTCACGACGTTGCCGTCTCCAATCTCGGTGTGTCCTTCGATATACCGGTGGCCGAGGTTGAGTTGGACATTCGAGTTCACGAGGAAGTTGAGCGTTGTCGCGACTTCCGTGAAGCCGGAGTCCAGTAATGGGAGTTGCGAGTCGATATTCAGCGACACCCAAGGGAGCGGCACCCAGCGCAAGCGGTTGAAGATGTTGGAGAAAGTCCCGTCGTCCGGTGCGATCCCTCCGCCGAAGTCCGGTCGTTCAAGGTTCACGTCGAAGTAGGTGTTCAGCTCCAGCCAGTTGAGCGTCGTATTATCCCGGCGCGTCTGAAGGCGGTTTCGCACGCCGAGGCGGACGATGCTCCAGTTATCGATCGAATCGATGGTATTGAACTGCGGAAAATCTATCGGCGGGAGTTGGGTCGAGCGGTTTAGCCGATCGAACTGCAGAATGCCTTTCGGATCCTCACCGCTGTAGACGAATGAGGCGTTGACGAACGGCTGGACGACATGGCGCAGGCCATCAAGGCCCCACATCCGCGACTGGACTTGTTCGAAAGCGCGCGAGAATTTAAACGACGCTTCGACGCCGGCGTTCACTGCGGGCCGGAAAAGCGAGCCGCCCCGCTCCAGGCGCTGACCTCGCCGGGTGGTGGTCTCCCTTGTTGTAACCGACAAAAGGTCTCCAAAGGTCTCGGTGCTTTCAGTGGTGGTGATCTCCTCGAAATCCTCGTAGCTGCCGCTATCGCTGTAATAGGTGCCACGCACCCCGACGCGCGGAATGACTGAAAGCCAGCCGAAGTAGGTGCCGGGATAAGTGATCTGGTGGAAGGTATCCGCCCGGATGCTATCGTAATCCTCGAAGAGCGGATCGGTGATTTGGTTGCCGTTTTTATCCGTGCTGGCGAAGTTCCGGCGAAGGAAGCCTGCACTCGTCTCCCCCTCGTAGAAGAAGCGGGAGCTGAGGAGCGGCTGGCGTTTGATATCGAGGGCGAGTTCAGGAAGCCGCTCGGTGGCGTCGAAATCCTCCTCGTTCAAATTCACGCGTCCAAGCAGCGTGACGGTGTAATCCTCATCCCATTTCGTCAGCGAAATTGCGTTGTCCGGGTTGGGATTTTGCCGGAACTCCCCTTCGGCGAAGTCCTGCAGGAAGCGTCGATCGCTGAGCTTGTTGATGTCGATCGAGGCGTAAATGTCTTCCGTGAGGTAGGTGCGATTCTGTAGCGAAATCCGGTAACGCTGGCTATCCATCTCACCGGTGCTGGACGTTGACTCGCCCACGCCCCTCGACCGATCGGTTTCAGGGCTCGCGTCGTCCACATAGTAGCTGCGGAAGCGGCCCCAATTCTTCGTCTCCTTACCCTTCGTCGCAGGTCCTGTGATTGCCGCGGTCGTGGTATTTCCCCACTCCGACTCAAAGCCAACGCCGAGTCCGCGCTCGGACATCAGATCGAGTCGCACCTTGCCCGACCAGTTCTCGCCGATGGGGAAGGTGTATTGGGTGAAAAGAAAGGATCCCAACGAACTGCTGTAGCCGGGCACGATCGTGAAGCCCTGCTCCTTGTTCAGCGATTGGTAGATGTAGGGGAACCAGAAGACCTGCGTCTTGCCGACGTAGAGCTTTACGTTGGTGAAAATGATCCGGTCGTTCGGGTAAATGCGGACACTTTTCGCCCGCAGATAGTAGTCCGGCTTGGAGTTGTCGCTCGTCGTGAAAATGCCTTCCTTCACGAGATACGCATTGTTTCCGATCGTGCTCACGCTGTCGCCAGCGAAGCGGAAGGGCGTGAAGTCGCCGCGGAAATCCGCGGCGTTGAAGACTTTCGTCTCAAAGTTGTAGAGCGCCCGCTCACCGGTAAAGAGCTGGCCGCCGCGATAGAGGCGCACGTTTCCCCGGACGAGCACATCCCGCGTCTCTGGGTTGTACTGCGCGTAATCGCAGTAGATGGTGGTGTCGCCGTAGCGGATGACGACGTTGTCCTCCGCGATGGCGATTCCCGCCTCGAAGCGGTTCTCTTTGGAATCGATCTCGACCGGCACGTCGCCGAAACTCCCGAACTGCGCTTGCGCAGGAACGAGCGCAAGAACGAGGAAAGCGAGAGCGAGCAGCCTATTTTTCATGACGGGAAGGCGGCGAAAGTAGCGGGCGTGCTCAGCCTTTGCCAACCGAAATCCCGGACGGGGAAATCGCGCCTTCTAGAGCCTGTTTCTGATCCGTCGAACCAGGGAACACGGTGAGTGAAAGAGCCGGAGAGCTCACCCGGGCGGCTGAAAGCCGGCGAGAAGGTCCCGGGAAAAATGGTCCCCCTGACTGGCAAGTTCCTCGAGCACTCCGGCGGAGCGGCATGGCAGAAGGGAATAAAAGCCGAAACTAGCGCAGCGAACAAGGCCCTGCAGCAGATGGGTGGTGTGTATCGCTGACCCGACTCACATGACCTGTGTAACAGAGGCGGACATCCGAGGAGGAGCTGCCGAGACTCGTTGGCCGAGCTAATCAGCTGGGGCTCGCTCCTGGAGCTGAAGGAGCCGGGCGGCGGCGTGGTGGGAGGTTCACGAGGATCGTCTCGCTTGAGCTTGTCGCAGCGGCTGATTCCGACGCAAGTGCAGCCACGGGCGCCGTCGGCGCCGTTGCGGTCACTGGCGTGAGTGCAGCCGTTGCGCTGTCGCTTTGCCCCTCCAGCAATCCAGACCCTTCGAGTGTCTCGAAAACTCGCGCACTCACCGCCACGAGCGTGGTCGGTTCGGCGGCCACGGCATCGAAGCGCCAGTGCCGATCTTCACGCAAAGTCCGGGTGCCGAAGTGCTGGGCGGTGGTGACACTCCGCTCAACAGCCCCGGCGGCGTCGAGCAGTTCCACACGCCCGCTTTTCACGAGATACAGCGAGAACGCCCGCTCGCCAGAGCGCACCACGACATCACCCTTTTCCAAGTGGATTTCCTGCAGGAGCTGCGTCGGCTTCGACTGGAAGAGCGTGATATCGCGCGGGAAGAAAAGGTCCAGCGTCCAGTCGATCATCACGCGCAGCTTGCGTTCGACGCCGGGGAGCTTTGAAAGGTAAATCGTCCTCCAGACAAACCACGCGAGGAAGCCGGAGAAGCGA
>DASVRY010000687.1:0-8735 GCA_036388395.1 Chthoniobacteraceae bacterium | reverse complement strand
GAAGCGGGTCACCTCCTCGAAAGCAGCGTCCGCAATATCCGCCAGCTCCTCGACCAGAGCAGTACCGCCATAGCCGAAGAGAGCGTGTCTGAGCTGGCCGCCGCGGGCGCTTGGGACGAGCTGAACGACCGCTTTTTCAAGACGCTCGCCTTTGGCACCGGCGGACTTCGCGGCCGCACCATCGGCAAAGTCATCACTACGGCTGAACAGGGCGAACCGCAGCCGCTCGATCGCCCACAGCGCCCGTGCACCGGCACGAACGCGATGAATTACTACAACGTGAGCCGCGCCACGCAGGGCCTGGTCGCCTACCTGAAGGAATGGCTGGTGCAAAGCGCGGTCCCCGGGCGTCCAAAGCTCGTGGTCGCGCACGATACGCGGCACTTTTCTCTGCAGTTCGCGGAACTCGTCGCCCGCGTGGCAATGGAGAATGGATGCGACGTCTGCCTCTTCAAAGGGCCACGGTCGACGCCACAACTCTCCTTTGCGGTCCGCGAGCAGAATGCCAACGCCGGCATCGTCATCACCGCGAGCCACAACCCGCCGCATGACAACGGCTTCAAAGTCTACTTCTCGGATGGCGCGCAGGTCGTCGAGCCGCACGCGAGCGGGATCATCGGGAAAGTGAATGCTGTCGAGTGCGATGTCTACGAGCCGCTGCCCGAGGCGCAGCAAGGCACCCTAACGGTTCTCGGGGAAGAGAATGACGAGGCCTACATGGCGCGCCTCCAGACGCTCGTGCTCGACCCGGCAATGGTCGCACGCGCGAATGGCCTGCACGTGGTCTTCACCTCGATCCACGGCACCGGCGGCACAATCGTAAAGCCGATGCTCGACCGCCTCGGCTTCCGCTCCTCCACCGTGCCGGAGCAGGAGATCCCCGATGGCCGTTTCCCTACGGTGAAATCGCCGAACCCGGAGAATGCGGAAGCGCTCGCTCGCGCCATTGCGCTGGCCAACGAGGTGAACGCCGATCTCGTCATCGCGACGGATCCAGACGCGGATCGCATGGGTGTCGCCGTTCGGAACCAAGCAGGCGAAATGGAGCTCTTCACCGGGAACCAGATCGGCTCGCTCATGGCCTACTACCGCGTCCGCAAGCTCCTCGAGCAGGGCGTGATCACGCCGGAGAACGCGAGCCGCTGCGCGATCGTGAAGACGTTCGTCACCACCGATCTGCAAAAGGCTATCGCCGACCGACACGGGCTGCGCTGCGTCGAGACGCTCACCGGCTTCAAGTACATCGGCGAGAAGCTCGGCAAATACGAAGCGGGTCTGCCGATGGATAAGCGCGCGACCTACCGCACGCTTCCCGAAGCGGAGACCCGCGCCCTGCGGCTCGAGCACTCGACTTTTTACGTCTGCGGCGGGGAGGAAAGCTACGGCTACAGCGCGGCAGATTTCGTCCGGGACAAGGACGCAAACGGCTCGGTCGTGGTGTTCGCCGAAGTGGCTGCGTATGCTAAATCACGCGGCCTCACGCTCGATCAGCTCCTCGACGAGGTATATGCCGAATACGGCTTCTTCCTCGAGCAGAATGGCTCTCTCACTTTCGAAGGCGCACAAGGCGCCGCACAGATTCAGCAGCTTGTTTCCTCCTACGCTGCGAATCCGCCGCATTCAGTGAATGGCATCGGTGTCACGGGCACGCGCAACTTCGCCACACAGACCTTCGTCGATGTGGAAGGCGACGAGATCCCCAAAGAGAAGATGCTCATGATCGATCTCGCGGATGGCGGACGGATCGCCGTGCGGCCTTCCGGCACCGAGCCCAAGATTAAGTTTTATATGTATGCGAAACGCTCACCGGAGCTTGGACAGCGATTCACCACCGCGCAGCTCGAAGAGTTGAAGACCGCCTTAAAGGCGTCACTCGACGAGCTCTGGGTGTGGATCCAGAGTGATGTCAAAACTCGCATCACCAGCTAGCCACACCCCTTTTTTCGACACATGGGCAACAGAGACATCAACCTCGACGGCGGCGAAATCTCGATCATCAAAGCGCTCGGCACCGGCGGCGGCGAGATCGATGGCGACACGCTGCTCGAACGCATATCTGATCTCGACGAAGCGGAGCTGATCGACACCTTGAAGGGCTTGATCGCCCTCGGCTACGTCTCGTCCGACAAGAACTCCTTCCACAACAAGGAAGAGCTGCGGAAAGCCAACTTCCAGGTGAACTCCGGCTACGCAAAGGATCTGCGCGACGCCCTCGACCCGCGCCCCGAAAAGGCAAAGAGTAAGCGCGTCCGTCGCGAATAGCGCTGGGGCGGTGGCCAGGGGCCAGGTGGTTGGCTACCAATCACCATTCACCAATCACCAATCACGTCGCTCCCAGCTTGCTCCCGCCACTCCTCATCCGACTCTGGCCGTGGCTCTGCGCGATCCTCTCGGGCGTGCTGCTTACGCTCTGCTTTGCGCCGTGGAATCAAGGCTGGCTCTGCTGGATCGCGCTCACGCCGCTGATCGCGGCGATCTTGTTTTCCGACGGGGGCAAGCGCCGCGGGCTGCGTCACGGCATGCTGGGCTACGTCGCGGGCTTTGTCTTTTTTACCAGCACGTTTCACTGGCTTAGCACCGCGCTTTCCAAGCTTTACGAAAATCCGTGGCTGCTCGCGCTCGCGCCGCTGGTCGCGATGATCTTCGGCTGCTACTACGCCCTTTGGAGCTGGTTTCTCGGCACCATCCTGGTGCCGGATGAAAACGCCCGGCGGTTCTCCACATCGCTGCGCAATCTTGGCGTCGCCGCCGCCGCCTCGTGTGCCTGGGTGATGCACGAATGGGTGCGCGAATGGCTCTTCGGCGGCTTCGGCTGGAACCCGCTCGGCGTCGCGCTGCATCGGGACCTCGCGATGATCCAGATCGTCGACCTCACCGGCGTCGCCGGCCTCACCTTCCTCATCGCGTTTTGTAACCTGATGGCGGTGATCATCGTTCGCCGGATCATTGGCGAACTAGGCTCCACCTTCCTCAAGCGCGTGCGCTGGGAGTTCAGCTTCACCGTGGCGTTTGTCGCGCTCGTCTTTGCCTACGGCGTCCGCACCTTGATGCGTGGCCCGGAGCGCGACACAACGCCGCTGCAGGTCGTCGCGCTGCAGCCGAACATTCCGCAGACCGAGAAGTTCGACCCAGAGATGGAGGATGCCATTTTTGCGAAGCTCGGCGAACTCACCAGCCTGGCAAGCCTCACCCAGCCAGCGCCGCAGCTCGTTCTTTGGCCAGAAGCGTCGACTCCGCGCGGGATGTTCGCCGATGAGGTTAACTATGACTTCGTGATGAAGCAGGTCGCGAGCGGAGAGTTCGGTCTGCTCATCGGAACGATCGATGGCGACCCGACACTCGGTGAGGCTTACAACACCGCCGCGCTGCTCACCGCCGGCGGCAAAGAGCAACAGCTCTACCGCAAGATGCACCTCGTCCCTTTCGGTGAGTATCTGCCGTTGCGGCCGTTGTTCGCGGGCTTTGTTGGACAGCTCGTCCCAGCGGATTTCACCGCCGGCACGGAGTCGGCAGTGTTCGAGCTAGGCAAACCATCCGTCCGACTCGCGCCACTGATCTGCTTTGAAGACACGCTGGGCGATCTCACCCGTATCTTTGTCAAACGCGGCGCGCAACTCCTCGTGAACCTAACGAACGACGGCTGGTTTCTCGAATCCCCCGCCGCCGAACAACACCTCGCCAACGCACTCTTCCGCGCGGTCGAAAATCGCCGCCCGCTGGTGCGCTGCGCAAACACTGGTGTCACCTGCGCAGTCGATACTTTTGGTCGCGTGAACCGCGGTTCGCTTGGACCGTTCCAGCAAGGATTCGCCGCGTTCAGCATCGATGTTCCGGTCACGCAAAGCCTTACCTTTTACACCCGCAACGGGGAACTCGTGGCGTATATTTCCACCGCTGTGACGGTGCTCATCCTAGCAACCTGGTTGATCAGGAGACGACGCCGATGAGCAGCCGCTCGCTGGTGATCTCGCTGCACGATGTCTCTCCACATACCCAGCGAGATTCTGCGGAAATCCTCGCGCGATTAAGTCACCTCGGCGTTGTTGTGCGGTCCTTGCTAATCATTCCCGACCATCACCGGCGCGGCCATTTTCTCCAGGATGACGCCTTTTGCCGATGGCTGCAGGAGCGCGCTGCCGCTGGAGATGAGATAGTGATGCACGGCTACTACCACCAGCGGGCGCGCCGCACCGCGGAGTCGTTGACAGCAAAGCTGACCACGCGGGTCTATACCGCGGATGAGGGGGAATTCTTCGACATCGGCCGGGACTCAGCACGCGATCTGGTCCACCGGTCCCGGGAAGAGTTCCGGACGCTCGGGCTAAATCCGACCGGCTTCATCGCACCCGCATGGCTGCTCGGCGAAGAGGCGGAACAAGCGCTCCGGGAACTCGGCTGCCGCTACACCACGCGTCTCCGCAGCGTCGACAACCTGCAGCACGGCCGAACCCACCGGTCGCAGTCGCTGGTCTGGAGCGTGCGGAGCGGCTGGCGTCGCCAGACAAGCCTCCTCTGGAACGCGACGCTTTTCCGGGCGCTTGCTGGAAATCCCCTGCTCCGTATCTCGATTCATCCCGTCGATTTACACCACGGCGCCATCTGGTCGCAGATCGAACGGCTGATTCGCCGCGCGCTTGTCGACCGGACACCACTCACCTATGACGCGTGGCTCGCCACGACATCTGCAGCGATCTCCTCCCCTCTCAATTGAAAGCCGATCTCCACGTCCACTCCCGACACAGCAAGCGAGCCCCGGAATGGCTCTTTCGCCGCGCCGGCCTGCCCGATAGCTATACCGAGCCGCGGGACCTCTACGATCAACTCCGCCAGGCAGGCATGGATCTGGTTACGATCACCGATCACAACTCGATCGACGGCTGTCTTGAGATTGCGCACCTGCCCGGCGTGCTTTTCGGCGAGCAGGTCACCACGCGGTTTCCCGAAGATCGGTGTGAAGTCCACCTGCTCGTCTGGGGTCTCGATGAAGCGCAACACGCCGCGATCCAGGCGGTGCGGGAGAATATCTTCGATCTGCAAAAGTATCTCGCGGGAGCCGGGCTGCTGCATGCCGTGGCGCATCCGTTGTATCGCGTGGACGATCGGCTCACCACTTCGCACGTCGAGAAGCTTGTGCTGCTCTTCCAACATTTTGAAGGGCTAAACGGCCTCCGTAGTTCGCTCTTGAGCACCGTCACGCAACACGTCTTCAGCAACATCACGCCGGCAAAGATCGACGAACTGGCGGAGCGGCACCGAATGGCGCCGACGCATGCGGAACCGTGGCGCAAGATCTTCATTGGCGGCTCCGATGACCACGGCGGCATGTTCGCCGGGAAGGTTTTCACCGAGAGCGAGACCGCCACGAATCAGGCAGGATTCCTCACCGACGTCCGTTCCGGTCGCTGCACCGTCTCCGGCCAGGGAGGCACGCCGCTTGCGCTTTCTCATAGTTTATATAACAATCTCCGCCGCTTCATCGGTGACAAGGTGGCGGGGGCGGAAAGCTCGAGTCTTATCGGGAAGGCTTTCTCGCGCTTCATGGAGGGCGAGGACCCGACCGAATTTTCCTGGGCAGAAAAGTTCGGCTTTGTGGCGCAAGGCATCGCCACGGGAAAGATCTTCGAGCTGGCCAAGCCGGCCAACGCCTCGCTTTGGCGGCAGTTCGCCTCCTACTTCTCCCAGAGCGATTTAAAAGGTCTGCTCGCCCGCGAAACCGCTGGCATTGCCGAGCCGGAGCGCCGCGCCTTTGTCATAGCGAACTTCTTCGCCAATCAACTCGCATTCCGGTTCTTTACCACGTTCCTGAAGCAAGTCTCGGGCGGCAATATCATCGCCGCTATTCAAGAGCTGAGCGTGATGCTCCCGATCTTCGCCACCCTCAGCCCGTATATCTATGCCTTGCATAGCCAGGCGCCGGATCGTCGATGGCTGGCGCAACTTAGTACGGCGCTCACTGGCGAACTACCAAAGGCTCTGCAGAATCACAAGCGGGCGTGGTTCACCGATACCCTGGAGGATGTTAATGGCGTAGCTAATACGATCCGCAAGCTTACTGGAGCTTGCATCGCCGAAGGGCATGATCTGGTGGTTGTCACCTCCCGATCGTCGATTCAGATCACTGATATACCAATCAAGAATTTCCTCCCGATCGGGGAATTCGAACTCCCGGAGTATGAGCTGCAAAAGCTTAGCTTTCCCCCGATCCTGCAGATGATCGACTACGTGCAGCGGGAGGGCTTTACCGAGCTGATCATCAGCACTCCAGGGCCGATCGGCATCACGGCGCTGATTGCCGGCAAGATGCTGGGCATCCGGACGAGTGGTATCTATCACACCGATTTTCCGCAGTACGTGCGGATCCTTACAGACGATAACTTCCTCGAGACGCTAACTTGGAACTACATGAAGTGGTTCTACGATCAGCTCGATCTGCTTTATGTGAACTCCGAGAGCTATCGACGGGCGTGGGTGGATCGCGGCATCTCCAACGACAAGATCGCGATCCTGCCGCGCGGCTTGGATAACGTGCTCTTCAATGCTGGGCGGCGGGATCCAGAGTTCTGGTCCAGCCGCGGCGTTGCGCCTGGAGCGACAGTGCTCCTCTATGTTGGGCGAATCTCAAAGGAGAAGGACCTCGATGTGATTGTCGCGGCTTGGGAGCGGCTGAAGAGGTCGGAAGGAACATCGAACGTTCAACATCCAACATCCAACATCGAAGGCAGAGATTCGGATGCACCGTCGCTGGCGCTGGCGTTCGTGGGTGATGGTCCTTACCTGAAAGAACTCCGGACGATCGTGCCGGATGCGATCTTCACCGGCTATCTTGCTGGGCTTGATCTCGCCCGCGCCTTTGCCTCCGCGGCTGTGTTTGTTTTCCCAAGCACTACAGACACCTTTGGCAATGTCATCCTCGAGGCGCTTGCCTCCGGCGTGCCATGCGTTGTTTCCGACCAAGGTGGGCCCAAGGATCTGATTGACCATGGCCGCACCGGCTACGTCACACGCGCGTTGGATGTGGAGCACTTTACCGAGCACGTCCGGCGAATCGCGGAAGATCCAGCATTGCGCGAGCAGATGAGTCGCACCGCCAGCGCGTCTGTTCAGGACCGCGACTGGGCCGAAGCCGCCCGGCAGTTTTGGTCCATCTCAAACGGCTAAGCGCCAACGTTCCTTGCAGCACGGCGCCTGCACACCGAAGAGTTGCGGATGACTTCCACCCGCTGCTGAGATGGGCTTCTTTGCAACAATCATCGCGATACTCATCGCGGGAGACTTCATCATCTCATGGTGCGCGGATCGTCTTCTCCGCGGAACGCCGCACGCACGTTGGTCACGAGCGGTGGTCGGTAGCTTCTTCCTCTTTCAAATCGCCGGTCTTGTGCTCGTCCTCTCGAGCCGCGTCCAGCCATCGCTTGCTCACTTCATCTCGGCGAAGCCGATCACCGCAGCCATCTATCTCTGGCACCTCACTCTCCTCCCGCCACTTCTTATCCTCTGCTTGGCAGGCTTGTGTTGGCGGGCCGTGCTCTTCGGTGGTAAGAGGCTCACAGGACGCAAGGCAGCACCCGTTAAGCGTACGGAGAACGACGTGACCCGACGCACGTTCCTTCGTGTCGCCGCTGCGGCTGCTCCCGCGGTGCTTACTCTCGGTGCGACCGCGATCTCACTTCCCCAGCTCAACCGCCTTCGGCTACGGCGGCTCACCCTGCGGCTGCCTCAGCTCCCATTGGCATTGGACGGGTTGACGATCGCGCATGTCACGGATGTTCACGTTGGGCGCTTCACCAGCGGCCCGGTGCTCGACACCATCCTCAGAACTACAAACAGCCTTGCTGCAGATCTGGTGATCCTGACCGGTGACCTCATTAATTACGAGATCCGTGACCTGCCGGTCGCGCTTGACCTCGTGTCGCGGATGCAGTCGCGCTACGGCGTGTTCATGTGTGAGGGGAATCACGACTTGATGGATGATGCCGCAGCCTTTGGTGCGCAGACGCGGGCCGCGGGGGTGCGATTGCTGGTCAATGAAGCCGAGCAGGTTCAGATCGGGGGTGAGGCGATTCAGTTGCTGGGGCTGCAATGGGGGCTTGGCCGCACGCACTCTCCGCAGGCCGCTCGCGGAGATGCACCGATCGCCGCCTCGATGCAGGCGCTGCTCCAGGAAACTGATCCAACGGCTTTCCGCATCTTGCTCGCGCACCACCCGCATGCGTTCGATCACGCTACGGATATCCCGTTGACGCTCGCGGGCCATACGCATGGAGGGCAGCTCATGCTGAACAGCGATGCTGGCTTCGGACCGCTCCTCTTCCGCTACTGGTCCGGGGTTTACACCCGAGGCGATCAGCACCTCGTCGTTTCCAACGGAACGGGTAATTGGTTTCCACTGCGCACGGCAGCTCCGGCGGAGATCATCCACATCACGCTGCGAAAGGCGTGACGTTACGATTGGCTAAGCGCGGCAGCTTACGAAGGAGCTGCACTGCCCCGCCCTTGTGATGCCCGGCAGATCACCTCGTGAACAAACTTCAACTTCTTGATCACGGGCCCAGAGAGATAAAAAGGATAGATATCCGGATACCCCACGCCGCGGTTTATATTGTTCAGCGCAAAGGTAAGCGGGAACCACGCGCCTAGCAGGTCGTCGAATCGTTCGGTGCTTCGCAAATCCGGCACAGGCGCTGGGCGACCCCCGCCGTATGGAGCGGTCTCGAGAATGATACCAGCGTCACGCG
>DASVRY010000686.1:0-7522 GCA_036388395.1 Chthoniobacteraceae bacterium | reverse complement strand
GACGGAGAGTATCGTCGCGGGGAAAAGCGGCTACGCCTTCATCGTGAGCAGGCAGGGCCGTCTGCTCGCCTATCCGGAGAAGGAGCGAGTCATGCGCGACACAATCGGGCAGCTCAGCCCGGAGCTCTCGCAGCACATGCTCGCGGGTGAAGATGGCTTTCTACGGACCGTCGATCCGCTCCGCGGTGAAGAAGCTTGGATTACCTTTGTGCCGATCAATGAAGGAGGATTGTCGCTGGCCATCGTGCATCCGCAGGCGGAGTTGATGGCCGAAGCGTTCGACCTCCAAAAAGAGCTGATCGCACTCGGGGTGATCGGACTGCTCGCGCTCTTTGTCGCGCTTACCTTCATTGCGCGATCGATCTCGCGGCCGATCTCCGCACTCGCGCAGGCGGCGCAGGATGTGGCGGCGGGGCAATTCGATCTGCGCCTCGACGCCAGCGGTGCGACGGATGAAGTCCGGAGCCTCACCTTTGCCTTCAACAAAATGACCCGTGATCTGCAAATGCGGATGCAGGAGCTGCGCTATACGACGACGGTGCGCGAGCGGCTCGAGGGTGAACTCGCCGGCGCCCGGAGCATTCAGATGAGCCTGCTGCCAAAGGTCTTCCCGGCGTTCCCGGATCGGCGCGAGTTCGACATCCATGCCATCGTGCGGCCCGCGCGGGAAGTCGGCGGTGACTTTTACGACTTCTACTTTCTCGACGACGATCACCTTTGCCTCCTGCTCGGCGATGTATCCGGAAAAGGCATCCCGGCTGCTCTCTACATGGCCGTCACCAAAACGTTACTCAAAGCAACCTCGTGCTCCACGCTCACAGCGGGTGAAATCGTTGCCAAGGTGAACAATGAACTGTGCGAAGACAGCGACACGGGGATGTTTGTGACCCTGCTCTACGCCATCCTTCATACGGGCACCGGTGAGGTGCAGTTTTCAAATGCCGGGCATCACCCGCCATTTCTGCTCCGCGCCAGCGGTGGCGTCGCTCCTCTGGAAGGCGAGAGCGGAGTCGCGCTCGGCCTGCTCCCGGGGCTCGAGTATCCAGTGGTAAAGACGCAACTTGCCCCCGGCGATACGCTCTTTCTTTACACCGACGGGGTGACTGAAGCGCTAAATGCCGAGCGGGAGTTTTACGCACCGGCGCGCCTGCAAATGCTGCTCCGCGAGGTGCAGGAACAGCCCGTTGATCGGATCACGCGCGCCGTCACTCGGGAGGTGCGGACCTTTAGTGGCGAGCGCGAGCAGACCGACGACATCTCGGTGCTGGCGCTTCGATGGATGGGCAAGGAAGCCGCGACGGAGCCGACCCTGCTCCGCAACGCTGCGGCAGCTCATCAATGAGCTGCTTTTTCCGCCAACTCTCACACGCAGCGCCGCTTCCACTTCATCTACGTCACCACTCGCCATGGCTTTGAAAAAACACGATCTTTCCCCGGTTAAGAACTACATCCTGGACACGAACGTCCTCATCCACGACCCACAGTCGGTCTTCCAGTTTGAGGACAATACCGTCTGGCTTCCGGTCGAGGTGCTGGAGGAGCTCGATCGCTTCAAGGCCGAGTCGACGACGCGCGGGGCGAACGCGCGCGAGGTGCATCGGCGGCTGAGCGAGCGCTTTCCGGGTACGGAGCAGATGAAGCAAGGCGTGCCGCTGGAGAATGGCGGGCGGCTGCACGTGTGCATCAATCCCAACGTGCGCTTCGACCGCGACCACTGGGAGCTGCTCAGCGAATCGCCGCGCTACAAAGCCGTGCGCACGCTTTTCCCGGATCTCTCCTCGACGGATAATCGCATCCTCGCGAGCGCCGCCTACCTTGCTGATACGCAGAAGGGCCGCACGATCCTCGTCACGAAGGACCTGAACATGCAGCTCAAGGCGCGTGCGCTGGAGCTCGAGGCGCAGGATTACCGCACCGACCGTGTCGAGGATAACGACATCCGCCGCACGCAGCATCGGAGCGTGCAGGATGAATACGAATCGCTCGATATTCCTGGGTACACGCTGCAGGCGTTTGCCAGCCAGGAGGTGATCACGCTGCCGGAGACGCAAACGCAGGAGCTGCAGCCGAATCAATACGTGCTCCTGCGCAACGAAGAGGAGCATACCCACGGGCTGCCCGCGCGGCACCTCGGCGGCGGAAAGTTTTGCAAGCTGCGGCACGATCACATCACGATCCGCGGCGGCCGCACGTTGACTGCGGCGAATCTCGGTCAGCGGTTTCTGCTCGATGCCCTTTATGATCCGGACCTCACGCTGATCACTGTTTACGGCAAGGCGGGCACGGGCAAGACGCTGCTCTCGGTCGGAGCCGCGCTCGAACAGGTGCAGCGCGGGGATTATGAGAAAATGCTGATCACCCGCGTGATCATGCCGACGGGTCGGGACATTGGCTTCCTCCCCGGACGCATGGAGGAGAAGATGCAGCCGTGGGTGCAGCCGGCATACGACGCGCTCGAACAACTCCTCGCAAAGCCGCGCAAGCCGGAGCGATTCGACGACAAAAAGCAGAGTGCCCGGAAGTCCCAGCCCGGCGGGACACCGGTCTCGGCGGCTCCGCAGAATGGCAAAAGCGCGCGCCCTTACGAACCACTGATGCAGGCCGGCGTGCTTGAGATCGAGGCCATCGCGCACATCCGCGGACGGTCCATTCCGCGCGCAATTTTCATTGTCGATGAAGCCCAGCAGCTCACGCCGCACGAGGCGAAGACGCTCGTCACGCGGATGGGGAAGGGGAGCAAGATCATCCTCATTGGCGACCTCGCGCAGATCGATAACCCGTATGTGGATGCGCACACGAATGGCCTCGTCTTCACGCGCAACCGGCTGAAGGGCCAGTCATTCATGGCGCACGTGAACCTTTTCAAAGGCGAGCGCAGCGAGATGGCTGAAGTCGCGGCGAACCTGATGTAGAACCCTTGATCTCGCCTTCAGGAAACGGAGAGATTGAGCCATAGATGGACACGGATTTTCACAGATGAAGACAGATCTGCCGGTCTCCTCCATCCGTGTTTAGCCGTGAGCATCCGTGGCTAAACTGCCCTTCTGAACCGCCCTTGCCTCACCATGCGTCCTGAAAAGAAGAAGATCGTCACCAATCCCGTGCAGTCGGGGTTGAATGCAGCATTTGCGGGCTTGGACGTCGCTGGACTACCCGCCGGTCCCTTAGCGGCACCCAACCCTCCGCCAGTGGCGAAAGCTCCGGCCCGCAAGCTCGGCCGCGTGCTCCTGCGGCGCGAGACCGCACATCGCGGCGGCAAGACGGTGATCGTGGTCCACGACTTCGCGACGCATTTGACCGCGGTGGCGATCGAAGGGTTTGCAAAGAAGATCAGAGCCGGCTGCGGCTGCGGCGGAACGGTTCGCGACCGGCAGATCGAAGTGCAGGGAGATCAGGCAGGAAAGATCCGGATCTTGCTTGAGGCGGAAGGCTTTCAGGTCGGCGGCGAGCGGTGAGACGGCATCGAAGCGTCGGCTGGAAATCTTCTTAACCCTTATCTGCTGCGGCCGTGCCTACGGCGCTGAACGCCGAACATCGAAGGCTCAAATCGAACATCGAAGGTCCGAAAGGTGACGCGAAGTGTTCTTCACCTTCGCGTTGGACGTTCGGCGTTCGACGTTTTCTGTTCCAGAGCGGCGGTGAGTCTCACGACTTCCCGACACCGAGCGGCAGCCAGTCCAATACCCGCTGGATCTCCGCGTCCCAGAACTCCCAGTCGTGTTCGCCGGGACGCTCCTCCGCCCGATGGGCGATACCAACCTGCTGCAAATGCACCGCAAATCTCTGCTGGTCGCCGAGCAGGCTATCTTCAGTCCCGCAGCTCATGAAGATCGCCGGAAGCGGCGCGGCGCTTTTGCCAAGCTGCTCCGCCAGGTGGAAGAGGTCCGCACTGGTCCCTTCCGCCGCCAGCTCCTGCCCAAAGACGCTCTGCAACTCGCTGCCGGTCCTTCGCGATCCCTCGCGGCGTGCATCGGCGCAACGCTTACCTACGTCCAAGGCACCGGAGAGACTCGCCACGGCGCCAAACCGCTCCGGCTGCATCAGTCCGAGCCGCAGGGCTCCGTAGCCGCCCATCGAGAGACCTGCCGCGAAGGTCTCCTCGCGCGCCGTGGAGATGGGGAACCAATGGCGGCAAAGGGCAGGCAGTTCTTCGCTGAGGAAAGTCCAGTATCGTGGCCCACCTGCCATGTCCTGGTAAAAGCTGCGGTTCACCGCGGGCATGATCACCGCGAGATTCTTGGCCGCTGCGTAGCGCTCGATCGAGGTGCGCCGCATCCATGTCGTGTGATCATCGGACAAGCCGTGTAGCAGGTAGAGCACGGGATAGGTCGCACGCGTATCGCCGCCGGTCATGCCGATCTGGCTCCGCGTTTTTTGCGGCAGCAGGACGTGAAAGGAGACGGATAGCTCCAACGCGTCGGAGAAGCAGTGGCAGTCGAGAAAGGCCATGAGAGCAGGGACGTTTACGGGCGCACGTATGGATTCGTCTCCCGCTCGATGCCCACTGTCGTCGCCGGGCCGTGGCCGGGGAGAACCCGCACATCATCTCCGAGTGGGTAGATCTTTTCCCGAATGCCTTCGAAAAGTAGATCGCGGTCGCCACCCGGCAAATCCCAGCGTCCGACGCCCCCGGCGAAAAGCACATCTCCGCCAAAAAGAACCCGCTCCTTCTTCTCGAGGAAACAGAGGCTTCCCGGACAATGCCCCGGCACGAGCAGGACCTGGAAATCAACGCCGCCAAGAGCCTGTGCAACCGCCTCCTCGATGAGGAAATCGGCGGCAACCGGCTCGATCTCCCAACCGAAGCCGAACTTTTTGAAGTAGCCGCGCTCGGTGAGCATCTGGACGCTGTCGTGGTGGTAGGCGACCTCGCACCCGTGCTCGCGCTGAATCCGTGCGGCATCCCACACGTGATCGATGTGTCCATGGGTGAGAAGGAGCAGCTTTACGTGGTGTCCGCGCGTCTGCAGCCAGCCTGCGCACTCCTGCGGAGCGTCAATCAGAATCCCGGAATCGAGCAGAAAGAAACAATTGGTGTCGAAGATGCCTCCCGTGAACGTATCGATCATCATGACGACCAATCTTGTGCCTCGCCAATGGCTGGTCGAGCAACGTTTGCAGGAGTCGCGTCGAGATTGCGCGCCGGCGCGCCCCTTGGGGTTTGCGCTTCAATCTTTTTCTGCCAGCTTGTTCAACCGCTTTTCGAGATGATGCCCACGCCGATGACGATTTTCCGAACCCTCCTGTGGCCAACTCTGGCCGTTACCCTCGCGAGTTTCGTCAGCTTTGGAGCGGACGAACCGGACCCGGGCCAGGTGCAAATCTCCGTCGGCAAGCTGCTCGAGCAGGGGCACTACAGCCGCAAGAAGCTTGACGACACCGTCTCAAAGCAGCTGCTGAAGAACTACCTCGACGCGCTCGATTACAATCGGCTGTTTTTCACGCAAAAGGACGTGGACGCGATTACGTCGAAGCACGCCACGACGCTCGACGACGACATTTTGCTGGGGAACCCCGAGCCTGCATTCAAGATCCACGAGACCTACCGGAAGCGCGTGGAGGATCGGGTGGCCAAAGTAAAGGTGTTGCTCGAGGAGAAGTATGACTTTGCGAGCGACCGCATGATCGAGGTGAAT
This sequence comes from Chthoniobacteraceae bacterium, assembly GCA_036388395.1. Classification (GTDB taxonomy): domain Bacteria; phylum Verrucomicrobiota; class Verrucomicrobiia; order Chthoniobacterales; family Chthoniobacteraceae; genus DASVRY01. The sequence goes on along the minus strand of DASVRY010000686.1, from coordinate 1,886 downwards.
CGGCAGAAAGCCGCGTGGCCGAAGGACGAGGAGGAGGCAGACCGCATCTGGCGCGATCGCATCGAGGGCGAACTCCTCCAGGAAACGCTGAACAAGAAGGCCATTAACCCGCCCGTGAAGACACTCACGCGGCGCTACGATCAGATCCTGCGGAACCTGCGTGAGCAGACGAAGGACGACGTGACGAAGACCTTCCTTTCCACACTTGCCCAGACCTACGATCCGCACTCGGATTACATGAGCCGCTCGGAGCTCGAGAATTTCTCGATCAACATGCGGCTCTCGCTCGTCGGTATCGGCGCCGTGCTGAACTCCGAAGAAGGCTACGCGAAGATTATGGAGCTTGTGCCGGGCGGTCCGGCGGCAAAGGACGCGCGGCTAAAGGTCGGTGATCGCGTGACGGCGGTGGCGCAGGGGAACAGCGAATTCGTCGACGCCGTCGACATGAAACTCGACAAGGTTGTGGAGATGATCCGCGGCAAGAAAGACACGATCGTTAAACTCCAGGTGCTGCCGGTGAATGCGCCGGATCCTTCGATGCGCAAGGTGATTGAGATCAAGCGCGACGAGATCAAGCTCAAGGAGCAGGAAGCCAAAGCCGAGGTGATAGAGCGGCCCATGTCCGACGGCACCATTCAGAAGCTCGGGTGGATCACATTGCCGTCCTTCTACGCAGACATGGAACGCAGCGGCTCAGCCGGGGCAAAGAGCACGACCAAGGATGTGCTCGCGCTCTTGAACCGTCTAAAGCAGGAAAACATCAGCGGCTTGGTAATGGATCTGCGTCGCGATGGCGGCGGATCGCTCGAGGAGGCCGTGAACCTCACCGGATTGTTCATCAAAAAGGGCCCGGTGGTGCAATCGAAGGAGAGCGGCGGCGGCATTCAGGTGGCGCAGGACCGCGACCCGACAGTGGCGTATGACGGACCAATGATCGTCGTCACGAACCGTCTCAGCGCTTCGGCGAGCGAGATTTTCGCAGCGGCGTTGCAGGATTACAACCGCGCCCTGGTCGTTGGCGACTCCAGCACTTTCGGCAAAGGCACCGTGCAGACGATGCTGGAGATTGGTCGCGTGATGCCGTTTCTCGGGAATAGCGAGGCAGGCGCGCTCAAGCTCACGATTCAGAAATTCTACCGCGTGGCTGGTGGCTCAACGCAACTGCGTGGCGTCGAGCCGGATATCAAACTTCCGTCGCCTTTCGATCACCCGGAAATTGGTGAGGTAGCGATGAAGAATCCGCTGCCGTATGACACGGTGCCCGCTGCGAACTACAAGAAGTTGGAGCCGCTTCTGCATGGCAAGGAACTGCGCGAGCGCTCCGCGGTTCGTGTCGCTGCTTCGCCGGAGTTCACCTACATCACGGAGGATTTGGAGATGGTGAAGAAGCGGCTGGCGGAGAATCAGCTGTCGTTGAACATCGAGCAGCGTCGGAAGGAAATCGAGGAGCAGAAGTCCCGTCGTGAAAAGCGCATGGCAGAGCGTGCGGCGACTCCACCGTCGGATGAAAAACGCTTTTCACTGACTTTGGACGAGGTGAACAAACGCGAACTCCAGCTCGTCACTCACGAGAAGAAGCCGAGTGCTTCCGAGGAAAACGCAGAGGCGCAGTCCAAGGCTGTGGTGGATGACGATGAAGAGGACGAAGCCGCTGACTCAAAGCCGCCCGTCGACGCTGTCCGGAACGAGACAGTCAATATCTTGGGTGATCTGATCGGCCTGACGAAGGGCAGCACCACGACGACCGCGAGCACGAACAAGTAGCTGGCTGGGATCCAGGAGTCAGACTTACCCCCGGCTTCCTAGAAACTAGCTGGAAAACTTGGCGCTGAGGGTCAACGCCTCTCCGGCTTCGAGGGAAATATCCCGCAGCTTCACTGGGCCCA
>DASVRY010000685.1:0-1633 GCA_036388395.1 Chthoniobacteraceae bacterium | reverse complement strand
TGAGCCACTCGATGCGGCCCGTCTGCTCGAACTTGTCCAGCGCCTCGGGAGACATGCCGAGCGAACGCAGGCCGGCGTGATAAATGACGAAGTTGAGACCCGGCCAATCCTTCGCCGCCTTCCCGACATCGGCCACGCTTGCAAAAGCCTCGGTCTTCGTCCCGGCTACGCTTCCCGGCACGAGCCCCTTGTGGATGCAAACGGTGTTTATCCCCGCCTTCTGCATCTTCTCGTAAGCGGGATAAACGAGCTTCTCGTCGTCCAGCCGCCAAGCATATTGAGAGGGGGAGTTGGGATCGCCGATCGTATAGCCTTTCCAGCTGATCGGTTTGTGCTTGGCAATTGCCTCATCCACCTCGTCCATCCAGCCTGGGAAACCAGGGCGAAAGACGGCGTGGCCGAAGAGCCGCTTTGAACCAGCCAGTTCATTGAAGCGCCGTACACTCTCCGCGATCTGCTGGTTGGTGAGGAAGATCTTCTTCGGATCGTCTGAAGTCGCCGACGAGATGATGCCCATGGCGGTATCGGAATCGAGGTACACTTCCTTCGCGAAGTTATCGAACTTCACGTCCTCCATCGTCGGCTGCCGCTCCGGCAAGCCCGTCGCTTTCATGAAGCGCACCGCCGCACCCCGAAGGAAGAGCGGCATCTTATCCGTATAAGCATCATGGACGAAATGAAGGTGGCCGTCGAAAATGAACTGCCCCGCCAGCTCCGTCCTCCGCTCCTTTGCCGCTTCAAGGTCGTACGCCTCCGCGTGGGCAACGTCGAACACCGGCCCGAACACGCCGTTCATTGCAATGAAGGCCGCGGAGAGCCCGAGCGAGCTGTGCAGAAAGCTTCGCCGGTCGAGCTTCGCAATCGCGGAGAACCGCTCGGCATCCTGCTCTAGCCGCGCCTCAAGCTCGCGCTGCTTCGCCGACTGCGGCAGCGGCGCATATTCGCCGTTGGAAATGTTCCTGGTGGGGATAGGGAACACGAAGTTCTTCGGGTCGAACAGGGACGCTTCGTCCCTCTCGGTAAGCCAGACCACCTCTCCGGACTCCCCCTCCACTGCGACGCGGGCGCGCGCCGCTGCGAATGGTGATGTTAAAGTTGGGTCGGGTCCGTACTCAAGCGGTTTCGTGACGAGCCTACAATCCGCCCTGCCGGCTCACGTGGCGAGCAGGTCGCCATACTCCGCATGCTTCTCGATATACGCGCGCACGAACGGACACACCGGATCCACCTTCAGCCCGCGGCTGCGCGCCTCGTCCAGCGCGCCCTTGATGAGGCGGCTGCCGATCCCGCGCCCTTCCACCTCCTGCGGCACGATGGTGTGCGTGAAATGCATCACCTGGCCGTCGAGCGTGTACTGAGCGACCGCTCTCGCCCCATCGACGACCAGCTCGAAGCGGCTCCTCGCCTCGTTGTTCGTAACTTCGCTGCCATCAGGCATCCGCAAACTCCCGTCCATCCAAGCTCGTGTATTATATGTATAATACACTTTTCCCCTTGCATATAAGCGTCTCTCTCCCCCATCTTCCAGCCCAGAGATATCCCGGAGAGATATGGGGGACGTTATGGCTACCGAAACCAAGCTGAAGCTCGAGGCGCCGGAAGCGCTTCAGACCCTGCAGCCCGCCGAGGCCGC
>DASVRY010000684.1:0-3251 GCA_036388395.1 Chthoniobacteraceae bacterium | reverse complement strand
CATCCGCAAGATCGGCCAGCGGCACAAACCATACGGCGTGCGAGAATTCCTGCAGAAGGCTTTCCGCGACAGCGAGCGAGAGACGCGTCTTGCCCGTACCGCCGGGGCCGGTGAGCGTGACGAGACTGCCACTCGCGACGCCTCCTGTGGCCGTGCTCCCGCTGTGCTCGAGCAGGAGTTCGCGCAACCGGGCGATCTCACGCTGGCGGCCGAAGAAGCGGGTGAACGATGGCGGAAGATTGTTCGAGTACGCCGGCAGCGCATTCGGCGCGGGAAATTCCCTTTGCGGCATTTCCGGCCAGCAAACCTGAAAGAGCCGCTCCGGCGTCGGCAGTCCGCGCAGCCGGAAAACGCCGAGCTCCACCGTCTCGAGTCCCGCCCCGAGCGACTCCGCGACTGCGGAGGAACAGACGATCTGCCCGCCATGGGCAGCCGCAAGGATCCGCGCGGTGCGATTGATCACCACTCCGCGGTATTCGCCGCCGGCTCGTGGATCCACCGCGCCGATATGCACGCCGACGCGGATCTTGAGCGTCCCGACTGCTGCCGGCCAAGGCGCACTCCCGACGGCGCATTGAAGGTCGATGGCGCAGGCCACCGCTGCCCCCGCTTCGGGAAACGCGATGAGGAAACCGTCGCCGGATTCCGTCAATTCCTCGCCCCCGTGGCGTGCGATCACCTCCCGGACGAGCGCATCGTGCTGGTCCAGCGCGAGGCGAAAGGCGCGTCCCGCCTTCTCCCAGTAGCTGGTCGAACCCTCGATGTCGGTGAAGACGAAAGCGCGCGTCACCGCCGGCACCTGACCCTCTCGCGTCACCGCACACTCCGACTCCGGACGAGGCGGGCGAGGGGCGACATCGGCGTTCATGCTGAAGGGGAGGGAGGAAAATTCGTACCCCTCTGGCGTCGAAATTCCTAGGCTGAACGGCAGAAATCAGCTCTGCGCCTTCGCCGATACTCTCCGTCATCCTGAGCGGAGCGCCGCTTTGGGCGCGCAGTCGAAGGACCCCGTCGAAGGTCCGGCAAGACGCCGTCACCGGAAACAAGAGGTCTCGCTTCACCGTGCAAGCCGCTGCCCGAGAGCGACGGGGTCCTTCGACTGCGCTTCGCCCGCCTTTCCGCCTCCGCTCCACTCAGGATGACCGGCGTCCGCAAGGTCACAATCGCCCGTCGCTTCCACCAAATCTCTGCCGTCGTCGCGAAGCTTCGCAGCGGCGAGACATTCAGCTCACCCCTTCTCCAGCAGTGCCATGAGCTGATCGAACCGGCTTTTCGCCGTCTCCTGCTCCATCGGCGCATTGAGGATCTGCGAGGCGCTCCCGTGGTCGATCCATTCCGCCGGCAGTTCCTTGATGAACGAACTCGGCGTGCACGGCATCGGGCTGCCGTACTTGATCCGATGTCCGCACCAGCTCAGCACGAGCGTCCGCATCGCGCGCGTGATCCCCACGTAGAGCAGACGGCGCTCTTCGTCGACTGTGCCTTCCACTTTAGAGCGGTCGTGCGGCAGCAACCCTTCCTCCAGCCCGATGAGATAGACATGCGGAAACTCCAGGCCCTTGGCCGCATGCAGCGTGATCAGCGTCACGCCTTGCCCATCGGCTTCGTCTTTATCCTCCTCGCGTTCCTGGCGGAGCATCATCTCATCAAGGAACCCGCGCAGCCCTTCCGTGGCGCGCCCTTCGTATTCCTCGAAATACTTCATCATCTCCTGCACATTCGTCTCCCGGCTCAGCGCCTCCTCCGGCGTTTTGCAGGTCCGCTTCAGATCGTCGAGATAGCCGCTCTCTTTGATGAACTCGCGCAGGATTGGCGCCTGCCGCACGAGCGGTTCGTGCATCTTCGTCTCCCACTGATCGAGAAAGCTAACGAACGCGTCGATGCTCTCCGCGGCGCGCTTTGTCGTATCCGCGCGGAAAGTCGGATCCTGGAGCGCAACAAAGACGCTGGTCTTCATCTTCGCGCTCAGCTCCGTCGCCCGCTCCACCGTCGACGGGCTAATTCCTCGCGCTGGAGTATTGATGATTCGCAGCAGCGATACGTCGTCGTCCGTATTGATCAGGCAGCTCGCATAGGCGAGCAGGTCCTTCACCTCCCGCCGATCGAAGAAGCTCTTCCCGCCAATCACGCGGTACGGAATTTTCCGCGACCGGAGGTTCTGCTCGATCAGCCGGGATTGGGCGTTCATGCGGAAGAGGACCGCGAAATCCTCGTGCTTCACTCCGTCCGTGACGACGCGTTGCGCGATCTCACCCGCGAGGAATTCCGCCTCTTCGCGATCGTCCTTCATCTGCAGGATCCGCACCTTTGCGCCACCCTCACTTGCGCTCCAAAGCTGCTTCGGACGCCGGCGGGGGTTGTTTTTGATTAGTCCATTCGCCGTCCCGAGAATGGCGTTCGTGGAGCGATAATTCTGCTCCAGCTTCACCACCACCGGCTCGGGAAAGTGCGCTTCAAATTCCAGGATGTTCGCCACTTCCGCACCGCGCCACCCGTAGATCGACTGATCGTCATCGCCCACCACGCAAACATTCGGACGGCTGCTCGCCGTCTCTCCTTTGAGCTGCGCCTCGAGCGGCTTTGCGAGCAAGGTCACCAGCTCGAGCTGTAGCCCGTTCGTGTCTTGAAACTCATCCACCATCAGGTAGCGGAAGCGCGTATTCCAGCGCACCCGCACATCGGCGTGTTCGTTGAGCAGCTTCACCGTGAGCAGCAGCAGATCGTCAAAATCGACCGCATTCAGCGTCTTCAGCTCCGCCTGATAATTCGCGAAGACCGCTCCCGCGAGCGACTGATCATCAGTCGGTGCGCCCCAGCCTTTGTTCTTTGCCTTCGAGATGAGGCTCTTCGCCAGACTCGGGTCGAGCTTCTCGTCTCTTGCAGCGGTGCGCGTGATGATCTTCTTGATCAACCCCGTCGTGTCGCCCTCGTCGTAGATCGAGAAGTTCTTCTTGTAGCCGAGCTTCTCGATATCCTGCCGCAGGATGCGCACGCAGAGCGCGTGAAAGGTCGACATCGTCACCTTCTTCGCCTGGTCCTTCGCGATCAGAGTGAGCAGCCGCTCGCGCATTTCGTTGGCCGCTTTGTTTGTGAAAGTGACGGCCAGGATGTGCGCCGGATCGACTCCTTGCGCGATGAGGTAAGCCACGCGCGCAGTGATCACGCGCGTCTTTCCCGTGCCCGCGCCGGCGAGGATCAGGAGCGGCCCTTCCGTCGTGCGGACAGCTTGCTCTTGCGCGGGATTGAGGTCG
>DASVRY010000683.1:0-5095 GCA_036388395.1 Chthoniobacteraceae bacterium | reverse complement strand
GCTCGGAAAACCAGGAGCTCTTCTCTCTAGCGATTGGCGGATACGGCCTTTTCGGGATCATTACGGAGGTCGAGCTTCGCCTCATGCCCCGAGTGCAGGTGGAGCGGCGGGTGGAAATCATCACGCTCGAAGAACTCGTTCGCGTGCCGGAAGAGCGCGACACACGCGAATGGCTGTTTGGTGACTTTCAGTATGCAATCGATGAGCGTTCGCTGGATTATCTACAGAAGGGTGTGTTCTCCGCCTACCACTGTGTCCCAGGAGATCCTTTGCCGATTCCAGAGCAGAGGGAACTGCGTGAAGACGACTGGGCGCGCTTGCTGCACCTCGCGCACAGCGATCGTTCACAGGTCTTCGAGGAATATGCCGCCTATTATCTCTCCACGAATGGACAGCGCTACTGGAGCGACACCCATCAGCTAGGCACCTATCTCGACGGTTACCACGACGAGCTGGATCGACTCCTCTCGAGTCCGCACCGATGCAGCGAGATGATCACGGAGATCTACGTGCCCCGGGCTTCGCTTGCGGAGTTTATGAAACAGGCCGCGCAACAACAACGGGACAGCGGATGCCCCATCATCTATGGCACCATCCGCCTGATCGAACGCGACGAAGAGAGCTTCCTCGCCTGGGCCCGAGAACCGTGGGCATGCATCATCTTCAACCTGTGCGTGAGCCACTCGCCCAACGGACTGGAGGACGCCAAACAGGCGTTCCGCGGGCTCATCGATTTGGCGATCACTTTTGGCGGCAGCTATTACCTCACCTACCACCGTTGGGCCACGCCGGCACAGGTGGAGGCATGCCACCCCCGTTTCCGAGAGTTCTTGCGACTGAAGACGGTTTACGATCCGCAGGAGCGTTTCACCAGCGAATGGTACCGGCACTACCGGGACCTCTTCGCTGGTGAATAACGACTACTGGCAGGCTTCGCAGGTGCCGCCGTTGCGCATGGCGTCTATCGAGCAGGCTAATTTTTCGGCTTCGCTGACTTCTACTTTGGCGGCGGCGGGGCGGCGGTCGCGGCTGGCGTTGTCGATGGTGCTCTTGTTGAGCGTGCGGAGGTAATAGGTGGTTTTGAGGCCGCGTTCCCATGCTTCGCGATACATGAAGCTGGCGGCGCGGGCGTCGGCTTCGGCCAGCCAGAGGTTGGTGCTCTGTGCCTGGTCGATCCATTTTTGGCGGACGGCGGCGGATTGGAGAATCCACGTTGGGGCGATCTCGAAGGAGGTTTTGTAGAGTTCGCGGAGTTCCGCCGGAATGCGCTCGATGCCTTGCACGCTGCCGTCGAAATACTTGAGGTCGGCCAGCATTTCTTCGTCCCAGAGGCCGAGGCTTTGCAGGTCGCGCAGCAAGTGATCGTTGGTGCGGATGAACTCGCCGCTCAGGTTGGACTTGGTGTGGATGTGCTTGTAGGTCGGCTCGATGCACGGGGTGCAGCCGAGAATGTTCGAGATGGTGGCGGTCGGCGCGATGGCTAGGCAATTGGAGTTGCGCATGCCTTGTTTGCCGATCTTCGTGCGCAGGCTGTCCCAGTCGAGACGGCTCTTGCGATCGACGAGGATCGGCGTGCCGCGCTCGCTTTCGAGCAGGTTCAGCGTGTCGAGCGGCATCATGCCGCGATCCCATTTGGAACCTGTGTAGCTGAGATACTGTCCACGCTCGGCAGCGAGGTCGCTCGAGCCTTCGTAGGCGTAGTAGGCCATGGCTTCGAGAGCTTCGTCGTTGAAATCGACCGCCGCGAGAGAGTCGAAGGGAACGCGTTTCTCGTAGAGAGCGTCCTGCATTCCCATGATGCCGAGGCCAACCGGGCGGTGACGCGTGTTGGAGTTTCGCGCGGCTTCGACGGGGTAGAAATTGATGTCGATGACGTTGTCGAGCATCCGCATGAGGACGCGGACGGTGCCGCGGAGTTTCTCGTGATCGAGCGAGCCGTCTTCGCGCAAATGAGCGGCGATGTTAACGCTGGCGAGGTTGCAAACGGCGACTTCGTCGTTGCTGGTGTTAAGCTCGATCTCGGTGCAAAGGTTCGAGTTGTGGATGACTCCGGCGTGATCCTGCGGGTTGCGGACGTTGGCGGGATCTTTCCAGGTCATCCAGGGATGGCCGGTCTCGAAAAGCGTTTCCAACATGCGTTTCCAGAGGGCGAGCACGCGGACTTTGCGGCCCCAGAGTTTCCCCTCATCGACGAGTTTCTCGTAATGCTCGTAGCGTTCCTCGAAGGCCCTACCGTAGATTTCGGGGAGATCGGCGACTTCGTTGGTGCGGAAGAGCGTCCAGGTGGCGTCTCGCGGAAGGAGTCCGTCGGAGATGGCTTTGAGGCGTTTCATGAACACATCGGGAATCCAATGCGCGGTGTTCATGTTGTGCGTGCGGCGGCGGTCGTCACCGGTCTCTTTGCGCAGATCGAGGAAGTCCTCGATATCGGCATGCCAGAGCTCCAGGTAGGAGCAAAGCGCGCCGGGGCGTTTGCCGCCTTGGTTCACCGCAATGGCGATGTCGTTGGAGACTTTTAGGAAAGGAATGACGCCTGAGCTCTCGCCATTGGTGCCGTGAATGTGCGCGCCGCTGCCGCGAATGGCGGTCCAGGAACAGCCGAGTCCCCCAGCCCACTTGGAAAGATGGGAAAAGCGACGCCATGTTTCGGTGATGTCTTCGATGCAATCGCCGCAATAGAGCAGATAGCAACTGGAGAGCTGCGGGTGAACGGAGCCGGCGTTGAAGAGCGTCGGTGTCGAGCTGCAGGCGCGGCGGGTTTTATAGATGCCGTAGAATTCGACGGCTCGGGTCTCGCGTTCTTTCTCGTTGATGGAAAGGCCCATCGCGACTCGCAGCCAGAAGATTTGCGGCGCCTCGAGGCGGCGTTTCTTATTGGTAACGATGTCGTGCGTGTGGATGAGGTAGCGATCGTAAAGGGTCTGGATCCCGATGAAGTCGAATTGCAGATCGGCGAAGGGATCGAGGGATTCGGCGAGTTTTTTGAGGTCGAACTCGGCGAGGCGGGTGTCGAGGCGGCGAATCTGGATACCGTAGGGAATGTAATCGAGGAAGGCTTTGCGATGAGCTTCTTTCAAAGCCTGCAACCCGTCCGCGACGCGCCACGGGAGCGTTTCCTCATAGATATAGGCGAGGAGAATGCGGGCGGCGAAAAAGCGGGCGTCGGCGTCGAGATCGAGGAGCGATTTGGCGTTGAGAACGATGGTATCGCGGCGTTCCTCGGCGGAAAGATTGATGGACGTGCTGCGCAGGAGGCGGACGACGAGATCATCGTCATTGAGCGCGAGCTTGAGGCCGATCTTGGCGAAGGAAATGCGGGAGCGGATGTCGGACAACTGCTCGCGCGTGGCGAGTTCCATTTGGCCGTCTTCGTCTGGCAGAGGTGCAGTCTGCATGCCGCGCTCGGCAGCCCGAGTGGCGCGGTATTTCGCGTAGGTGAGCGCGACTTTCGGCTGGCCGATTTCGATGAGGGTGTTCTCGACGAGATCCTGGAGTTCTTCGATGTGAAGAAAGAGCGGGCGCTCTTTTCTCATGCGGAACTCGATCTCCGCACGGACCTGGCGTCCGAGAGATTCGTCTGCGCCGATGGCGAGGCAGGCTGCGCCGACTGCGCGTTCGATCTTGTGGCCGAGCCACGCCACGACGCGTGGTTTGCCGGAGATGTCGCCGGGTAAATCACGGCGGATGACTTGAGGGTAATCGCTCGAAAGAGCGTTTTCGGCGATGTCGTTGCTGAGGCTGAAGGTGGCGGACGGAGCGTTCATGTGGCGGGATGCAGGTTGAGAGTCGGAGGAGCGAGATTACATGCGGGGCGTCGTGATGCCGCGCTGGGACTGGTATTTGCCGGAGCGATCGGCGTAGCTGGTTTCGCACGGTTCGGCCGCGGCGAGGAAGAGCACTTGAGCGAGGCCTTCCCCGGCGTAGATGCGGGCGGGCAGCGGGGTGGTGTTGGAGATTTCCAGCGTGACGTGGCCTTCCCATTCGGGCTCGAACGGGGTGACGTTGACGATGATGCCGCATCGCGCGTAGGTGCTTTTGCCAACGCACAGGGTGAGCACGTCGCGGGGGATGCGGAAATATTCGACGCTGCGAGCGAGCGCAAAGGAGTTCGGCGGGACGAGGCAGGACTCGCCCTGGATATCCACGAAGGACCGCGGATCGAAATGCTTCGGATCGACCACGGCATTATAGACGTTGGTAAAAACCTTGAACTCGTCAGCGACGCGCAGGTCGTAGCCGTAGCTAGACAAGCCGTAGCTGATGACCTGCCGGTCGCCGTCTTTGCGGACGAGTTTTTCTTCGAACGGCTCAATCATGCCGTGCTCTGTCGCCATGCGGCGAATCCAATGATCTGCGTGAACGCCCATAATCTTAGAAAGCTGAATCTGGTTCTGAGAGGCCTCAGACCAGGTCGTCTTCGTTGCTGTTCTGGACGCTGCCGCCGGTCTGGTATTCCGTGACGCGGGTCTCGAAGAAATTTTTCTCTTTGCGAAGGAAAATGACTTCATCGAGCCAGACAAACGGATTGGTCCGCACGTCGGAAAGCGTCGGCAGACCGAGGCCAGCGAGGCGGCGGTCGGCGTTGTAATCGACGTAGGTCAGGAAGTCGGCCTGCGTCATGCCGACACCGTCTTCCGGCAGGCAGTCGCGGACGAATTCCTTCTCGAGCTCGACGCCTTCGCGCATGAACTCGACCAACTCGGTGCGGAATGCCTCAGTCCAGAGGTCCGGGTTTTCGGCGATCAGTTGCGAGAGGATATAGCGGCCGAGTTCGATGTGGTTCGATTCATCGCGGAGGGTGTATTGGAACATCTGTCCGATGCCGGTCATTTTGTTCTGGCGATGCAGCGAGAGGATCATCGCGAAGAGCGCATAGAATTGCGTCCCTTCCATCACCTGGGTGATGCCGAAGATGGCTTTGGCGAACTTCTGTTTGTTCTCCGTCTTCGTGAGGTCGATACCCATTTTCAACTCGGGCATTTGCCGCGTGATGTAGGCGTTTTTCTTCTGAACGCTGGGGATATCGGTGAACTTGGCGGTGACTTCGTCGAGGTCGATGTTTAGCGAGCCGATGATGTGGAGCAGCGAATCCATA
>DASVRY010000682.1:0-11073 GCA_036388395.1 Chthoniobacteraceae bacterium | reverse complement strand
CGGTCTTCAATGGTGAGTGGTTCGAGCTGATGACCTTTGAGCAAGTGATGCAGCTCAATGGCCGCGTGACGCTTCAGCAGATGCTGCAGCGCGAGGATTTCAAGAATCGCGTGGATCGCGGCGAAGCAGTGTTTTTGCACGAGATCCAGTATCCGATCATGCAGGGCTGGGACTCCGTGAAGATCCGCGCCGATGTGGAGCTTGGCGGGACAGACCAGCTTTTCAACATCCTCGTCGGCCGCGATCTGCAGCGTGAGGAAGGACAACCCGAACAGGTCGTCTTTCTCATGCCGCTACTCGAGGGCCTTGATGGCGTGCAGAAGATGAGCAAGAGCCTCGGGAACTACGTCGGTGTGAGCGAGCCGCCGGGGACGATGTTCGGCAAGCTGATGAGCATCACGGATGAGCTCATGGCGCGTTACTACCTGCTCCTGCTGAGCGAGGAGCTGCCCAGCGGTCACCCCATGGAAGCGAAGAAGCAATTGGCTTTCCGCATCGTCGAGCGCTACCACGGCAAGCCCGCAGCGGAGGCGGCGCTGGAGGATTTCAATACACGCTTCAGCAAACGGAATCTGGCTGATGCGGACCTCCCGGAAATCACCGTGGCCGCGGGGCCGCAGGAGCTGGTCACGGTGCTGGTCTCCGCCTACGCCGAAGGCTTTCAGATGACGCGTTCGCGGAGCGAAGCGCGCCGGCTGATCGAGCAAGGTAGCGTGCAGCTCAACGGCGAAAAAGTAACCGATCTGAAAGCCCCGGTGCAGGTGCCTTCAGGAACCGTGCTGCGACTAGATAAGACGCGCGCTGTGCGGGTAAAGTAGCCGAGCTGTGCGGCGAGACAGCAGTCGATACGAGGCTAATCCGCCTGCTGGGCACCCGCTTCAGCGCGTACCGAAGTTTCCCCTTGACCCGATAGGAGCCGTTCCTAGCGTGGAGGCCGCTTTGCGTGGGTGAATTTTTTCGGCCCGCGGGAGTCTGAAAATCCAAATATCCAGCAGACAATAACCTCATGAAAAAACTCCTCACCTTTCTCACCCTCTCGGCGCTCCTGCTTACTGCTTCAGACCACGCACTCAGCGCCGAGAAAGAAACCGCAACGAAACCTGCTACTGAGACCAAAGCAGCAGGCGATGCCGCGGCCAAGCCAGCTGCTCCCAAGCCGCTTCCCTTCCAGGGGACGGTGGACACGGTGGACGCGACCGCAAGCCACTTCATCGTAAAGCGGAAGAACGGTAAGACTCACACGTTCATCGTCACACCCGAGACGGTGATCACCAAAGACGAGAAACCAGCCAAACTAACTGATCTCACTGCGGGTGAGGCAGTGCGCGGCACTCGGCTCAAAAGCGGAGACAAATCGCAGGTCCTGAAGCTCATGATCGGCCCAAAGCCAGCGTCCGAAAAAGATGCCAGCGGCAAGGCGAAGAAAGAAGCCGCTGACGAGAAGGATATGTAATCGGCCGACGGCCACATTCTGTTTCAAACCGGCGCCTTGCGAAAGCAGGCGCCGGTTTTCTTTTGCCGGGGGAAAAGTCATGCTGTTGCGAAGGACGTCTCCCCCACAGGAACAGCAGAGATCTCGCAGTTGGCGGCGACGGGGTAGACCTCCTTCCGTTCGCGGACTTAACGTCCGCGTGGTTCACTCCATCTCCACTCTGGCCACAGGAGGTAAAACTTGTCACTTGCCCGCCGTCCCCGCATTTTGCCCGACCTATGAGTCAGCCCATATCGAGCGCCACGCGCATGGAAAAGATCGTCAGCCTGTGCAAACGGCGCGGCTTCATCTTCCAATCGAGCGAGATTTACGGCGGCCTCAACGGCTTCTGGGATTACGGTCCACTCGGCGCCGAGCTGAAGCGCAATGTGAAGGATCTCTGGTGGCGTTCGATGACCAAGATGCGGGACGACATCGTCGGTCTCGATGCCACGATCATCATGCATCCGGCGATCTGGAGAGCGTCCGGGCACGTTGATACCTTTGCCGATATGATGCGCGAGTGCCTGCTGACGAACAAGCGGGTGCGGGCCGATCAGGTGGATCCGCAGACCGGCACGATCTTTCGGTGGAGCGGTGCGAAGTCGCCTCAGAGCGGAGCGCCAAGCTACAAGCCGATTGCGCTCCTGCAAAAGAAAGGCGAGCACGCGGACAGCATCCGCAAACGAGCGCGGGAGTATTACGCCGGCATCTATTCGACCGAGGCGACTGATTTCGAGCTGCTCGACGAGACGACGGAGCCAGTGGAGAACAGCGTCGACTTTCACCCGGAGACGGGCGGCAGCCTGAGCGACGCGCGGCCTTTCAATCTCATGCTGAAGACCTATGTCGGCCCGACGGCGACCGAGGATAATGTGGCGTATCTCCGCCCGGAAACGGCGCAGGCGATCTTCGCGCAGTTCAAGAACGTCGTCGACTCGTCGCGCGTAAAAGTGCCCTTCGGGATCTGCCAGATCGGGAAGGCTTTTCGCAACGAGGTGACGCCGCGTAACTTCACCTTTCGTTCGCGCGAGTTTGAGCAGATGGAGCTCGAGTTTTTCATAAAGCCCGACGACGTGATCGAGAAGCAGTCCGGCTCCGTGGCGACTGTCGCGGAGACGGGTCATCCTGGTGAACCGCAGCCAAACTGGGGCTGGCAGGCGTGGCACAAGTATTGGGTGGAAGAGCGGATCGCCTGGTATGAGAGCATCGGCCTCGGGCGTGAGACGTTGGAGGAATACTGGCAGACGCCGGAAGAGCTGGCGCACTACGCGCGGGCCACCGTGGATATTCTCTTCAAGTTCCCCTTTGGCACGCAGGAGCTCGAAGGCATCGCCGCCCGCGGAAACTTCGACCTCACCCAGCACCAGACGCACAGCGGCAAATCGAGCGAGTATTTCGATCAGGAAGCCAACACGCGCTACATCCCGCACGTCATCGAGCCCAGCGCCGGCGCGGATCGCCTGATCCTCGCGCTCATCTGCAACGCTTACGATGAGGAGGAAGTGACCGATGAGAAAGGCAAGAGCGAGACACGGGTTGTGTTGCGGTTTCACCCCCGCGTCGCACCGATCAAGGTCGGCATTTTCCCGCTGCTGAAGAACAAGCCAGAGCTCGTGAAGAAGGCGCTTGAAGTCCGTGATCTGCTCCGGCCGCTGATGACAATCTTTTACGACGACGGAGGCGCGATCGGTCGGCGCTATCGGCGGCAGGATGAAGCCGGGACTCCATTCGGCGTGACCATTGACTTCGACACGATCGGCGAAAATGGTCCGGAACTCGCCGACACGGTCACGCTCCGCCACCGCGACAGCATGAAACAGGAGCGGGTGAAGATCACAGACCTGGCCGCGATGTTACTCGCGCAAGTGCAGTAGCCGCCTTTGTTGAAAGCGCGGCGGTTGATCACCGGGAGAGTCATCGGCAATCTGGCCGGTCTGGCGCTCTGCTCTCTCGCGCTGAGGTCCGCGTGACGCATCACGTGCAGCGCCTCGCGGAGGCGGCATGATCTTCCGCTTCGTGATCCGTCGGCTGCGGTGGCTGGGGCATGTCCCAGTCCTCCCCCACTTCTTCGATGCTGCGCTCCTCCTTCTGGACTGCGGTTTTCGATCAGCGGCGGCTCAGAGCGATTGATCTTTTCCTCGCCAGCGCAGAAGCGAATTCGGAACTCCGCCACAGTGTGCATCGTTTCGGCGGCACCGGCTTCAGGTGCGGCGCGCAGGAGATTGCGCACGTGCATGGCAACGGCCTGCTCGATGCGCAAGTTGGCAGGATGCATGCAGATGCGCTCATCCGCGAAGGAGCCGTCGAGCCGCACCACGTTTTTGGCCCATCGGCTTGGGTGAGCTTCTGGATCCGCTCCGAGGCAGGCGTGGCGACAGCGCTGGACGTTCTGGAGTTCGCCCGCGAATACACGCGCGCGCGGGCCATCTCAGAGAGCCGAGCGCCTGGCGTAGCGAGCTAGCGCTGCTGGAAGAGGAAAGCGCCGCGCTTGTTGCCGACCACCACGTCCGGCTTCTTGTCGCCATTCACGTCCGTCGTGACCACCTGTGTGCCGACGCCCGAGGCGTCATCGATCAGGTGTGCCGTGTAGCTCGCTTTGCCGCCCGAGCGTTGAAGCTGAAACCAATACAGCACCGGTGTGGCGTTTGGCTCTGGATCACCACCGGGGCCATGCGCCCAGAAGCGCTTCCCGGTGACGAGGTCGAGCAGGCCATCGCCATCCATATCGGCGAGCGCCAACGCATGCGGCTGAGAAAAGGCCACCCCCTGCGGATTCTCCTGCGGCGTCTTTCCCACGATCAGGTGCTTCGTCCAACCCACCGCACCGCCGTCATTCGTCTGTTCAAACCAAGCCACCCCATAGCCGTGCGCCTCGAGACTGGTGATCACGTCGTTTTTCCCGTCGCCATTCACATCGTAGGCGAACATCTGCGCACCACCGCTACCAAAGAGCGCATCGTGCTTCTTCCACACGGGATCCCCTGCAAGCGACTCCGGCTGCTCCCACCAACCTTCGTTCTCGAGTAGATCCATCCGACCGTCGCCATTCACGTCGCCGACTCCGATGCCATGGGTGAAACGCTGCCAGCGACCTTTCGGTGAGATTGGCCGCCATTTCCACTTCGCGGTTGGATTTGCCGAATCCGGCTCCGCAAAGCCGAGGTGCCCCCCCGAGCTACAGACGAGCTCCGGTTTCCCGTCCCCCGTGAGATCAAGAAATGTCGGCGACTCGTTTTCGGTCACGTCGAGCGCGGTGTGACGCTTCCATTCGCCGCCCTTGCCCTGTGGGTTCTCAAACCACCAGGACGCCTCGCCCGGAAACCCAAGGATCAGAATATCGGTCCAGCCGTCAGCGTTGAAATCATGTGTGAACGCGAAAAAGTTCTTCGAGTAGGCGTTGTTTCTCCCGAGCGCTCCTTCGAAACCTGGGATCGTCTGCTCCGTGCCATCCTCCTTCTTCACCTTGAAGGTCTGGGTCGCCGGGGCGTACTCATGCCGCTCTTTGAAATCGGGGCCAGCCCACCAGTAAGGTCCATACACAAGGTCCAGCTGCCCATCGCGGTTGAAGTCGCCGACATTTGCCCCCTCGGCCCAGAACTGATCCGTGAGCTGCTTCTTTTCAAAAGAGCCGCTCTGCACCTCGCCCGTGAGGAGCAGACCAGCGGAAATAAGCAGAGTAGTCGGGAGGAGCGGATTCATGGGTGGTCCTGTAACAATGGGCAGTCCGGGCGAATGGAATCAAGTCCGGGAAAAAAGTCACCTCCGCCGTCCTTTCCGTGCTGACAATCAGCGCGGCTTTTCAGACTCTCCGCGGCTCGCTTGGTACGGATAGCCCTCCCCGGCAAATCCATTCCCGGCTCACAAGAACCGCTCCACTTACAAATCCATGGCTTCACCCTACTCCCTCAAAAACAAAGTCGGCATGAATGGCCTCGGCGCCGGCGTCTGGAACATCGGCCCGGGCAACGACCCCTTCGGCGGCCCCACGCGCGACGCGATTCCGATGCTCGACCGGCTCCCCATGCTCGCGGAAGCGGGGATGACTTACTACGAGGCGCACGACGTCGAGATCACCGCCGAAGACGCACCGAAGGCAGTCAAGATCGCGGAATCGCTCGGCCTCAAGTGCGCGATGTACACCCCTAGCTTCTTCGCGGCACCGATCTTCAAGGATGGCGCGATGACCAGCAACGATCCGGCCGTCCGCGAGCTGGGCCTCAAGAACGCGCTCAAAGCCGTCGACACCACCGTCGAGCTCGGCGCCGAGACGATGGTCTTCTGGAACGGGCGTGAGGGATTCGATTTCGTCCTCGCGAAGAATGGCCGCGACTCCTTCAAGCGCCTCGTCGAAGGCTTCAACAAGGTCGGCGCCTATGCGCAGGAAAAGTACGGCAACAAGGTGAAGTTCGCCATCGAGCCGAAACCGAACGAGCCGCGCGCCAACATGTATCTCGCGAACGTGGGCGAGGTGCTCTACTTGATCAGCCGCCTTGATGCCGGTCTGCAGCCGATCTTCGGCCTCAATCCCGAAACCGCGCACTCGCGCATTGCCGGGCTAGACTTCCTCTGGGACATCGAACTCTGCCTCGAAGCCGGCAAACTCTTCCACATCCACCTGAACTCGCAGGACGGCCAGCGTTACGACCAGGATCTGCCCTTCGGCTACATCGAGCCGCTCAAGGATTTGGCGCTCCTCGTCGTCCTCCAGGATGCGCAGTATGCCGGCCCGATCTGCTTCGACGTCAAGGCGCCCCGGGTGGACGACCCGGCGAACATCACCGACGTCCTCACCGTCTCGAGCAACAATCTCCTGTGGCTCTGGGAGCGCGCACTGGCCGTTGACCGCGCAAACATCGAACAATTCCGCAAAGAGAACCGCCTCACTGCTTTGACCGGCTACCTCTCGCAGTGCCTCTACGGCCGCGACTAATCAGCCCCGACAGATCGAGTATCAAAAAAGGACCGGCGGCCACCCCGCCGGTCCTTTTTTTCTTCCGCAGGAACGGACCTTTGCCTTTCGGGGGCCCAAGGATCGTGCTCTCATCGCTATTCCGCACATGCCGGCTTGCAGCGGTGCGCCCTTTCTTTTTCCCCAGCCAGCCGCTACTGCCTAGCTGATGCGTCGAGCCATTTACCCCGGGAGCTTTGATCCCATCACATGTGGGCACCTCGATGTTGTCGTCCGCGCTGCCCGACTCTTCGATGAGGTAATCGTCGCTGTCGCCTTCAATCACGAGAAGCACAGCCTCTTTTCGTCCGAGGAGCGAGTGACCCTGATCGCTGAAGCCATCGATGATCTGGAAAATGTCCGGGTTGCCCAGTTCGACGGCCTGCTCGTGGATTTTGCCCGCGCGCAGCAGGCAACTGCCGTGATCCGAGGCTTGCGCGCGGTCTCGGATTTTGAGTTCGAATTCCAAATGGCGCTCATGAACCGCAAACTCGACAAGAGCATCGAGACTGTCTTCCTCACGCCGAAAGAGGAGTACACCTATCTCAGCTCCCGAATTGTGAAGGAAATTGCCCGGCTCGGTGGAAATGTGGAGACTTTTGTGCCAGTCTCAGTCGCGCGCGCATTGCGCGAGAAGTTCGCGTCAGCGCCAGCTTAGAAAAGGTTCTCTTTATGAAAGTGCACACCCTGCAAATCCCTGTCGACGGCCTCCATGTGGAAGGCGAGGAGGATAGTACGATGCTCGGGCTCGACGATCAGATCCTACATCCTGTGGGTCCGGTTCACTACTCGCTGGACGTCGGCCTAAGTGGCAACGGCCTGTTTGCCACGGGCACGGTCGGGGTCGATCTCGAGGCGAAATGCGTCACCTGTCTGGAGGAGTTCGTATACCCGCTCTCGGTGCCGGAGTTTGCCTGTCAGGTGGAACTTGGCGCTTCTGAAACGGTGGACTTGACAGAACCAGTAAGGGAAGACATTTTGCTCGCCCTTCCGCCCCATCCGCATTGCGACTGGAATGGCGAAAGGGAATGCCCAGGCGCGTTTCACCGAGAGGCCGAGACCGCAAGCGACGCAGACGCCGAGAAACCGGACGTGTGGAACGCGCTGGACCAACTGAAACTGTAATACATCCACCTATATGGGAGTTCCCAAGAGAAAGACTTCGAAAATGCGCCTGCGGACCCGCAAGGCGTCACACCGCTGGCGTGCACCAAAGCTGAACAAGTGCACCCAGTGCGGCAGCTCCCTTCCTGGCCACATCGCGTGCCCATCCTGCGGCTACTATAAAGGCCGGCAGGTGCTCACGATCTCGGCTTCCTAAACTTCCGACAGCGCTTTGATCAGCCGTCCGTGTGAACGGGCGGCTGATCTTTTTTGCCTTGATCAATCCCCCTGCCCCGCTCGAATGCCGGGCCATGCAGTTGTTTGCCAGCAACCGGCACAAGGGACAAAACAGCGTCAGCCATTCGGCTGGAAATCGATATGCACTCGCACCGTGTGCGCGGCGGCCTGCGGCGCTGAACGTCGAACCTCCAAGGTCGAACGTTCAACAGCGAAGGCAGAGCACGCAACGCGTGGCGATACTAGCCTTCGACGTTCGACGTTCGGCGTTCGACGTTCAGCGTTTTCTGCTTTCTTCCGCCAGCCCGAAACGCAGCGCCCCATGAAAATCGCCCTCGACGCAATGGGCCACGACGATGGCCCGGCAGAGCTCATCGAAGGCGCCGCTCTCGCTCTTCGTGAATACCCGGAGATCACTCGGCTTTATCTCACGGGTGATACGCCGAGCCTCGAAGCCGAGCTGAAGCGAATCGCCTGCACCGATTCCCGGATTCAGATCATCCACACCACACAGGTGGTGGAAATGCACGACAGCGGCCTCGACGCCGTCCGGAAGAAGAAGGATTCTTCGGTCAGCCGCGCGGTTGACCTGGTGAAGAGCGGTGAAGCGGATGCGGTGGTCAGCGCGGGAAATACGGGCGCCGCAGTGGCCGCAGCGACGATCAAGCTTCGCATGCTCCCGGGAATCGAGAGGCCGGCGATCATCGCCCACATGCCGACGGAAAAAGGCACCCATTTCATCCTTTGCGACGCTGGCGCCAATCCTGATCCGACTCCGCAGCAGATCGAGGATAACGCGATCATGGCGCTCGTCTACTGCCGGCACGTGCTCGGCCAGAAGAACCCGCGTGCCGGGCTGCTCTCCAACGGCACAGAGGAGTTCAAGGGGAATGAACTTACGCTCGCGTCCCACGTGCTCTTGAAGGCTTGCGGGATCAACTTCCACGGTAACGTCGAAGGGCACGACCTTTTCGAAGGCGCGGTTGATGTTGTCGTCACCGATGGCTTCACCGGCAACGTCGTGCTCAAGACAAGCGAAGCGCTTGCGAAAAGCATCTTCCGGCTGCTCAAGGGCCAGCTCATGAAGACTGCTGTGCGGAAAGCTGGCGCCTTCCTCTGCAAACCCGCCTTTCGCGCGGTTCACAATGTCACCAACGCCGACGAATATGGCGGCATGCCGCTGCTCGGCGTGAATGGCGTCTGCATCATCGCGCACGGAGGCAGTTCTCCGAATGCGGTGAAAAACGCCATCCGCATGGCCATCCAATCCATTCGGCACCAGGTAAATCCCCACATCATCGAGGAAGCTCAGCGCTACCATGAAAAGACCCCAGCCTCTCCCGCGGCAACCCCTGCCTAAGCGCACCGTCTCCATTGTCGGCACCGGTAGCTACGTTCCGGAACGCATTCTGACCAACGCCGAGCTCGAGAAGATGGTCGAAACGAGCGACGAATGGATCACCTCCCGCACCGGCATCAAGGAACGGCGCATCGCAGCGGACGGTGAACACACCAGCGATCTCGCGGCCAAAGCTGGACAGGCCGCCCTGCAGAATGCCGGGATTTCTGCGGACGAGGTGGATCTGATCCTCGTCGCGACGGTCACCCCGGACATGTTTTTCCCGAGCACCGCCTGCTTTGTGCAGAGCAAGATCGGCGCGCGCAAAGCTGCATGCTTTGACGTAAGCGCCGCGTGCTCGGGCTTTCTATACGCCTTGGAAATCGCGCAGCAATTCATCTCGAATCAAACCTACAACACGGTCCTCGTGATCGGCGCTGATAAGCTCAGCTCCATCGTGGATTGGAAGGACCGGAATACGTGTGTCCTCTTTGGTGACGGCGCTGGCGCTGCGGTCCTGCAGCACCGCAGCGGCGGTCACGGTGTAATTGCGACGAGCATGGGCAGCAATGGGGACCTCGCGGATATTCTCTATATCCCTGGGGGTGGATGCCGCTACCCGGTCACCGCAGAGAACGCCGGACAGTCTCTGAACACGATCAAGATGAATGGCAAGGAAACCTACAAGCAGGCTGTCACCGCTATGCTCACCGCTGCGAATACCGCTCTCGATCAGGCAGGTCTCAAGTCTGAAGACCTCGCGTGCATCATCCCCCACCAGGCGAATCTCCGGATTATCGAAGCGATCGCCGATCGAATGAAAGTGCCGCTGGACCGATTCATGGTGAACCTCGACCGCTTCGGCAACACGAGCGCAGCGGCCGTCGCTATCGCCTTGGACGAGGCAAATCGCACCGGCCGGATGGAAGTCGGCGACTACGTGTTGCTCGTCGTCTTCGGCGGCGGCCTCACGTGGGCAAGTTCAGTGATTCAGTGGTAGGCGTTCTCGAAGTGTCCGGCCGCCTCTAAGGGAACCGGGCTAAACTCTGAGCGCGACCTCAAACTGATCCGGGCGGCGGCACTCAACGCCATTCTCCCTCAGAGGTTTTTCCTCCGCTCCTGCGACATTACAAAACCGGGCGACCGAAGTGAGAGAGGCCTCAGCGGGCCGGTGAGCGGCCCGCTGAAGCTTGGAAGTTAGCCGATGTCGAGGGAACGCAGGAGCCGCGAGTCGATGCGGCCAGTGACAGTCAATCCGCGGTCTGCTTGATAAGCACGGATCGCTGAACGACTGCCCGCCCCAACATCTCCATCGACGGGTCCCCGGTAGTATCCCCGGCGGCGAAGTTCACGTTGCACATCCACGGCGAGATCGTCCGAGTAGCCCCCGCTGGATGAGCCCCGGTAAACCGTCGTCGACGAGTAGTAACTTGGCCGACTGGAGTAGGAGAAGCCGATTCCGGAGCGCGGACCATAAGAGTAGGGATAACCGTACCCATAGCCATAGCCGTATGGTCGGCGGTAATACGACCCGCCGTAGCCATAACCGTGACCATACCGGTGGCCGTAGTGGCCGCGATGATGATGCCGCCCGACGTCGTAGGTCTTCTTGTTATAGTGGCCGTCGCCGTCTAGGTCGCGGTAGACCTTCACTTTGCGATCGGCCAGCGTGGTGGCAGGCAGCGCCAGCATGAGTCCGGCGAGCACAGTTGGAACAATGGTGCGAAAGTTCATGATGTTAATGATTTGAGCTTCCGACGCACGGTAGGCCCCATTTGTTCAAGGAATTTCCCTACCCTACTTCTGCAAAGATATGCTGGAGGCTGGAGATGCCTCTCCAGAACCAGCACCGCCCAAGCGCGATAAGATGGCTAACGGTGGGTCAGCCGCGTCGAATCACATGCACACTCCGCTTACCTACCGTCCTAATGCCCAGAGTCTTGTGCCATCCCAGCGACACGACGAGTATTG
>DASVRY010000681.1:0-7699 GCA_036388395.1 Chthoniobacteraceae bacterium | reverse complement strand
ATCGAGTGATCCTCGAAGATGCTGTATGGCAACACCGAGGAAGAAGCTCTGCTCCCTTACCTTTAGAGCGATCCGCGGCAGAAGCGCAGCAGCCTGCATACGACGGCGAGTTGATCAGCATCGAGGGAGTGTTGCTGAACGAACTCCGTCGCGGTGGCCGGCAACTCTTGATCTTGCGCCACGGCGAAGTCGACCTCACTGCAGAACAGGTAGGATTCCCGGATGGTGCGAAGTTTCCTGAACTCCTCCCCGGCTCCACCCTTCGCATCACCGGCGTCAGTCGGCCCGAGGCTTCTGTCGCCGAGGGAGGAGCGAGGACTTTACGGGTGCTGATGCGAGGGCTCGATGACGTCGTGGTAGTTCGGAAGCCCTCCCCGTGGACCCTAAAACGCGCACTTCTGGCGCTCGGTACGGTCACACTCGGCGCGGCGGCCTCCATTGTCTGGAGTTTGGTCTTACGTCGGCGCGTGCTCCAGCAGACAGCCGTGATCGCGGAGAAGATCGAGGGTGAGCGAATCTCACAGGAGCGCTCCCGGATCGCTCGCGACCTCCACGACAGCCTGCAACAGGAACTCGCGGGAATCGGCATGCAACTTTCAACTACTGACAAGCTCCTCACTCGCGACGCCGACGCAGCGCGGAGATCTCTGGAGCTTGCGCGCTCGATGCTCCGCCGCAGCCAGGAGGAAGCGCGACGCTCGATATGGGATCTGCAACCGCTGGATTTGACCACTGGCGACCTCGGCTCTGCGCTGTGCGACCTCTTCCAGCCCTTGGATGATCACGATGGTCCCGCGGTCGAAGTAAAAGTAGCCGGCGACACTGCTCACATCCCACCGCTGGTCGAGGCGCATCTCCTCCGCGTTGCCCAGGAGGCCGTCACGAACTCCCTTAAACACGGCGCGGCGTCACGATTACTCATCTCACTTACGGTCGGCGATGAGGGAATCACCCTGCAGATCCGCGACGACGGTTGCGGTTTCGATGCAAACCACTCTGATGTGGTGGCCCGCTATAAGTTTGGGCTGAGCTCAATGCGGGAGCGGGCAAACAAGATGGACGCATCCCTAAGCATCGAAAGCGCACCTGGAAAAGGCACTACGATCACTATCCTCGTCCCGCGAAACGCTGCGTCATTGAATCTCCCGTCCCTCTCTCTTAACTAGATTAGCCGACTCACAGCTCCAGATGCACCGTCGTCCAAAAAAGATTCGTTTGATGATCGTCGACGACCATTTCGTGGTGCGGCTCGGTCTGGTGGGGCTTGTCGAGCAGGAGAGCGATATGGAAGTGGTGGCTCAAGCCGACTCGGGGGTGGCCGCGGTGGAACAGCATAGCGTCCACCGACCGGACGTCTGCGTAATCGACGTTCAGATGCCTAGGATGAACGGAATTGAAGCCGTTCGCTCGATTCGGGCAGAGGTCCCGGCGGCGCGCTTTGTCATGCTCTCCGTCCACGATCGTGAAGAGGAGATTCACCGCGTGCTGGACGCTGGCGCCCTAGCCTTTCTTCCCAAAACGGCGGATGGTCCGGTGCTGCTTGACGCAATCCGCGCAGTTCACCGCGGCGAGAAGTTCATGATCCCAGAGGTCAGCTCGAAGCTCGCCACGCGCCGCAGCCATGCATTGCTCACGACGCGGGAGCAAGAGGTCCTTCACCACTTAAGCGCTGGCCTTAGTAACAAAGAGATCGCACGAGTGCTGAACATCGCGGAGATCACTGTGAAAGTGCACATGGGCCACGTCATTGATAAACTGGGCGTCGCGGACCGGCTCCAGGCCTTGAATGTCGCCCGGCAACGAGGGCTCATCAATGAACCTTAGCCCGAGTGAGCCCCCCACGGGTCCAGCCCGGTCGCGAACTCCGGGCTGGAGATCAGGCTACTGGATGGCACTGGTGATTCTGCTTGGAGCTGGCGCTCTTGTGTTCCTTTACCTCGGCGGCGAGGGGCAGCCTTCGACGCCCCCACGGACGGAGCGAGGGCACGCCGGGTCTCGCTTTCCCTCGAACGAAGTGGGAGACGTCGAAGAGCAACCTATCGCACCCGCCGACGGGTACCTCGGGCCAAGGAGGACATCCCGTGGATCATACGCGCTCTCGATCCTAACTTCCGATCCGTATCTCTATTATAGAATGGGCGGGACTGGGGCGGCTGTGGAAGACGTCAGCGGTAATGGCCGCCATGGTGTGGTGCGAAGCAAGTTGATGGATAGCGGAGCGAGCGCGGATGATGAGCTTTCACAGGCGCGGGCCTTTGATCGCGGAAGCCGTTACGTCACCACCGGATCGGGACTTTCGATGTTGCCGACAACGCTGAGTTCTGGGTTCACGTTTGAGGCAATCGTGCGCACAACCGCGAGAAGGGGTGAGGGAGGAGCGCTCTTCGCAGCGCTTAATGGCGAAGCGCTGTTCAGCGGCGACCAAACTGCGTTGCAAGTGACGATGCGGGAGATCCCGCAACTGGAACTTAGAATTTTTATCCGGGATGGCGATGGTACCTGGGCGATGGGATATATCACCGAGCAAGGGATCCGGAGCAGCGTTGTGGACTTTTTTGACGGACTACCGCATCACCTCGTCGCCACATTCGATGGAGTGGAGCATCCGACTCCGTCCTCCTTTCAGATCCTCATCGACGGCCATTCTTTCACTCTCAGCTTTGTCCTTGAAGGCCCAGCGAACGGTCTGAACAAGCTATCGGCCTTCCAGGCAGATCGTCCCCGCTTTGGCGCCGCAGGGCGGGAGGAGCCAAAGCTATTTTTCCCCGGCTCACTCGAGGAAATGGCCATTTACAATCGCGTTCTCCCTTTGGATGAAATCAAGGCGCACTATCAAGAGTTCCTACGGTGGCGCTGAGCACAGCTGCAATGCCGTTTTTCAGTAAAGCAGCTGACCTCACCGCTGACTCGGCCCCAGCCATGCCTCGCACACCCCATTACCGGTGCCGAATTATGCGAAAAGCCGCACCCGCATTGAGGCGGATGCGGCTTGTGTCAGAGTCTTGAAAAATTAGCGGCGACGGCGGATCGCAACCATTCCGACCGTGGCTAGTGCGAGAAGGCCAATCGTGCCCGGCTCCGGGACTTGATTTACTGAGAAGTTGTCGAAGTTGTTTGCGCCACCTCCCGATGGGGCACGGAAGCCAGCAAAAGCTGACGTATCATTATAAACCGCGGTGTTGGTCACGGATGATGTGAAGGTCTTCAAAGCAGTTGCCGGGATGGATGTGCCATCGGTGCCGAAATCTTCAACCTTACCCGTAAGACTAAACACGCCTGCCGTTGCAGTACGAACTACCTCAACGGTGAACTTGTAGAAGTTGGTTGTGGTAAGAGCAAAATCCTGACCTTGGTCGGTAACTGTTGAGTTATTAGAGCGGGTCTGCAGCCGGAAATTCACCCCTCCGGTTTGTGCGGAAACACGCATTCCAAACCACTCCTGGCCATTAACTACATTAGTGTTGAGTGTGGTTCCGGCGTCTGTCGAGTATCCCAGGAACAAGCTGGTGGGCGTCTGGGCGGGGCCGGTTCCACTGTTCTTGAAGAACATAGAAATTTGGTTCCCAGCTACACTAAGGTTGAAAGCGGTGTTGAAATTGTAACCGTCGTCTCCGGAGGGACCGTTAACCAGACCACCAGAAGCAGGATTGCCTATGCCAGCGCCAGCAGTGACAAGAGGAGCAGTGGTGTTATCGCTTGCCAGGGTGAAGTTGTCGGTTAAATCGGCCTGTGTCTCGAAGGCTACAGTCGCCGCTTCAGCAGTGAAGGAGGGAAAGGTGAATACAGCGACAAGGGCAGCGAATGCAGTAGTGGAGGTCTGAACCTTATTTTTTGGGGAGGACATAAGACGCGGAGTTGGGGGGTTCGGTGAGAACAATCGAAATGAATTACGTGTATCTGGTCGGTTTTACGGGGGCTGCAGAAGCGATCTCGCGCTACAGACACCCTTGATTGCGCCGTAGTCTACGTGGCGGCCGAACCACCACCACTACGAGCATCCGTAGGTTCTACTGTACTCGAGACAGAAGCCCGCCTAGACCAGGCCTTCCCGTACTGCCTTGGCAACCGCGCCGGTGGCGCTATGCACACCGAGCTTTGAATAGAGATTGCGCAGGTGGAAATCCACCGTATGCACGCTGACACCCAGCCGGGCCGACACTTCGCCTATGGAGAGACCTTCGCAAAGCACCGTCAGCACTTCCCGCTCCCGGCCGGTTAGTGGCTCGGCGAGCGTTCCAACCACGGGCTTCTTTGCGTCGCGCACCAGTTCGATTGCCTTTCTGGCCACGGCCGGGCTCATAGGCGCGCCGCCGGCATAAGCCTCGCGGATGGCCGCGAGAAGAGAGTGGAAATCTGCGGTCTTCAGCAGGTAACCATCAGCTCCCGCGCGGATGGCCTCGGCGATTCTCTTGCTGTCCTCGAAAACTGTAAGGATCAGCACCAGCATCTTGGGAGCGAGCTCCTTGAACCGTGGCAACGCTTCGATCCCGCTCATCCCGGGCAGATTAACGTCGAGGAGCATCACGTCGGGCGGCTCTTCCGCTGCAAGCAGCCGGCACGCATGCTCCGCGTTACCGATCGCGTGAGGGCATTTGATATCTGGAGCAGATCTGAGCAGCTCCGCGAGGCCGCCGCGGAAGAGTCGGTGGTCTTCCACGATCCAGATTTGAAGCGGATCAACCCGTGTGTCGCTGTGGGGTATCATCGGGAGCAGGGGGAACGTTCGCGCAGCAGGATCTAAGTATCGATGGCGGAAGCAGAAAAGACAATCCGCTCACAAAGGGGATGCTGCAGCCCGCATAACCACGGAAGGCGCGACGCATGTTAGTAAACTCGGGGCTGGCTAAGCATCTTACCTAAGCGTAGCAAAGCAATCCTTGCCTGACGGAGCGTCGCACCGGAGGCGACATGCCGAGTACGCAGGATGCTTGGGCTCCAGAGCACACCTTCGACGAGCGGGATCGTGGGGGTTACCCGATCTTCTAGATCCGCCCCTGCAGGCGAATCGTGGTCCCGGCACCGCCGCCCGATTTGATTTCCAGGTCCGCTCCCATTTCTCGGGCGCGGCGTTGGAAGTTAAGCAGCCCACTTCCCGGAGTCGCCTGCTCCGGATCGAAACCGCAACCGTCGTCGGCGATCACTAACGTGAAGGTGCGTCGGACAAGCCGAATCTCGATCTCCATCCGAGAGGCCCCGGAATGCTTCGCCGCATTGTGAATTGCTTCGCGAAAAAGGGGTAAAAGATTCCGCTTCCAAATCAGGGGGAGCGTTGCAGACGGTGGGTCGATCCGAGCAGTGAAGGTGTGCGGCAAATCTCCGAGCATCTGCTCCACGATTGTCCGCATCCGAAGAATTACGTCATCCAGCCGGTCGCTTGTAGGGTGCGTCAACCAGACGATTTCCTTGAGCGTTTCGACGGTCTCCAGAGCAATCTCGAGGATCATTCGGCCATGTCCCGCAGACGAGTTTTCATCAAGTTGCCTTGCGTACATCGCGATGGTGCCCACGCTGCTGCCCACCTCGTCGTGCAGATCGCGTGCGATGCGGCTCCGCATTTCTTCAGTCGCACGAGCCCGGCGAAGCTCGAAGTGCCGGAAGCCCGCCAGAAGAGCCGCCGCGAGCAGTCCCATGCCGGTCCAAAACCACCACGTCTGCCAAAGGTGCGGGCGCAGAAGCAAACCGATCCGTGCTTCCGTGTCGTTCCAGAGGCCGAACTCGTTGGCGGCCATGACTCGGAAGCTGTAGTTCCCCGGCGGCAATCCAGCGTAGGAAATCTCTCTCTGCGCGCCGGCGAGCACCCATTTGCGGTCACCTCCCTCCAGCCGATACCGATAGCTGATTTTTTCCGGTGCCCCCAAGGAGATGGCACCGTAGGAGATGGTGATGCGGTTCTCGCCTGGCTCCAGAACGATCGGCTTTTTCAGATCGCGAGGGACGCCATCTACTCTCACCGATCTGATCTCCACCGGCACGGGCCGCGGCCGCACGCGAAGCCTCGATTGATCGAGCCGCACGAGGCCACCGCCTGTCGGCGCCCAGACGTCGCCATTCGGACCAAAGCTGAGCCCCGGCACAGAAAAGTCGCTGAACTGCGAACTCGGCAGCCCATCGGAGCGGCCGAAGCGCAGCACGCTCAAAGGTTGATCTTCGCCACGAGCCCGCGCCTCCAGTTCAGTGCGCTTGATCCGCATCAATCCGCGATAGGTCGTAAACCAAAGATAACCGCCCTGATCTTCAGCGATCCCGCAGATTTGATCACTCACCAGGCCGTCGCTCGTGGTGAAGACGCTCAGCTTTCCATCTGCGTAACGCCGCACCCCTCCGCCGCGAGTGCCGATCCATAGCGCTCCCGTGGCATCCAGATGCAGGGCGTGGGCCTGCTCACCTGGCGCAGGGCCGGCTGCGGGAATAGTAAACCACTGCCCATCTTTCCAACGACAGACGCCAGCAGCAGTGCCGATCCAGACCGAACCATCCGGGGAAGCCGCCATCGTGCAAACGTCAAGATGGAGTAGTCCGTCCTCGAGCTTGAAGAACCTCGGTCCCTCTGGATCCGACCGCACCACCCCGAAAGTGCCGCCGACCCACAACCGTCCAGCGGTGTCACGGCACGTCGCTCTAGCCTCGCTCCATGGAATCTCTGGCAGTATCCGCGTCCAGTTCCCTTCAGGCGACAAATGCCACATTCCACCCCAACTGGCAGCGACGGTGAGGCCGCCATCCGGCTCCGTAAGGAGGCCGCTCACTCGGGGACCTGGTGGATTTCCGCCCCGAAAAACAGTGAAAGCTCCATCCTTCCAGCGAGAGACGGCGATGTGGTCGAGCGCCCCCGCCCAGACCGCTCCCGAAGCATCGGTCACGATAGCGGCATGGGGAAGCGCGGCCACACCATCCTTCGGGATGAAAAGATCGAATACGCGCTCGCGCAGCCGCAGCAGCCCTGTGCCTAAAGTGGAGATCCACGCATTTCCCTCGGCATCATGCGCCAAAGCCGTGACGCGGGAACTTATGCCGTGCCTGCCGAGGTCGAGTTCCTGCGCGTCGCCGTTTTGCGGCTGAACGACGACGCGAGGACCAGAGACGATCCACAGCGCGCCGTTCAGGTCGACCGAAGTGAGTGGTGCATCGGCCGATTGCGCGACAGGGGAGATCCAGTGCCCAAGATCCCAAGGCCGCCAGTGATTCTCCGCGCGGACCCACGCGCCGCCCGCCGGAGCGGGCATCCACCGGGAGACATCCCGGATCGATGCGCCATCTGCCAGCACCTCCACGAAGCGATTGCCCTCCCAAGCGAAGAGCTGGTCCTTGGCGGCCGCCCACAAGCTGCCTCCTATCGGTGCTGCGACCACGCACGGAACGTCCTGCGGCAGCGGGCACTCCTGCCAGGAGGCGCCTGCTCTCCGGAAGAGCACACCGCCAGTAGATCGGAACCAAACCTCGCCCGCCACCGAGAATGTGCTCGTTGCTTTTACCCCCGGAGGCATTGGCATCTCCGTCAATCCAGTCGAGGTAAGGCTCACCACGCGCTCGCCTTTCACCACGAGCCAGCCGCCGTTGCTATCCGCGAACGTTCCCGCTTCCACACTGTGCGGCGGAAGCAAGGTGCGCATCTTTCCATCGTGCACCGTTCCTACGCCACCTTTGGGGCCGAAATACCAGAGGGTGCCATCGAGCGCCTCGCGCAAAGTAATTGTTTTGT
>DASVRY010000680.1:0-2482 GCA_036388395.1 Chthoniobacteraceae bacterium | reverse complement strand
GTACTCGACCACCGGCAGATGCTGCGGAGTCGGGCGAAGGTATTGCCCCATGGTGAGCACCTCCACGCCGGCTTCGCGAAGGTCGTCCATCGTCTGGAAAATTTCGGGTTCCTGCTCCCCAAGGCCGAGCATGATCCCGCTCTTGGTGACAATCCCGGGCGCGATCTCCTTCATTCGGCGGAGCACTTCGAGCGAAAGCCGATACTTCGCCCGCGAACGCACCATCGGCGTCAGCCGCTCGACCGTCTCGACGTTGTGGTTGAAAATCTCTGGCGCAGCGGCAGCAATCATCTGCAGGCACTCGTCGCGTGCATGGAAATCCGGCGTGAGCACCTCAATCACCGTCTCGGGATTCGCCGCACGAACCGCTTCGATCGTCGCCGCAAAATGAGCGGCGCCGCCATCTTTCAGGTCATCACGTGCAACTGCAGTGATCACCACGTGCTTCAGGCGCATCCGCCCGACGGCTTGCGCGACCCGCTCCGGCTCGTCGACTTCAAGTGCGAACGGCTTGGCGGTCGTCACCGCACAAAAGCCACACGCCCGGGTACAACGCTCGCCAGCGATCATGAACGTCGCCGTACCTTGGCTCCAACACTCCCAGCGATTTGGGCACTGGGCCTCCTCACACACGGTGTGAAGCTTCAGATCCGAAATCAGCGCCTTGGTCGAAAAGAAGACCGGATTGGACGGCAGCCGCACCTTGATCCACGACGGTTTCTTCGCCTGATGAAGCGCGGGATCAATCTTGCTGCAGGACATGGCGGCAAAGGTTAGCGGGTCTGCCGTTGAAATCAATCTACGCAGCGGCTCATTGCGGCCGCGGCAGGATGAGAGAGCAGCAGTTGCAAACTGCCGCGATCTGGAAGAGAACTCCGGGCCGAATGTTGTCACTCACCCAATGGCTCGCCTCGTCGGAAGAATTCTTCCGCCAACTCGGGTGGCTGGGCATTCTTGCCTTTGCCGGCGGCATCGTGCTCATCCAGCTCTTCTGCGGACCCACTTCACCCGCACTCATCACTGCCGGGCTGGTCTTCGGCTTCGGCCGCGGCTTCCTCGTGGCGATGCTCGGAACCGGCGTGGGTGCGATCGTGAACTTCTTCCTCTCCAGGCGACTGCTCCGCGGTGTGGTCGCGCGGCGGCTGGAGAAAAACGACAAGTTTCAGATCATCGACCGGGCAATCGGCAAGGAGGGGTGGAAGATCGTGGCGCTCCTCCGCTTCTGCCCTATTCCATTTGGCCTCGCGAACTACTGCTACGGGCTCACCGCGATTCGGTTCTGGCCCTACTTTCTCGCAACGATCGTCGCGATCACGACGCCGAACGCCTTCTTTGTCTGGCTCGGCGTTACCGCGCACGCTGGCCTGGCGCTCGCAACTGGTGCCGCCCCGGCCCGTCATCCGGGCGAATACGCGCTGCTCGGAGTGGGCCTAATCGCTGGCGTCTGCGCGCTGACATACATCACGAAGGTTGCGCGCGCAGCTCTTGCGCAATCCGCTCCACCAATCGCATCCGCAGATCTGCCGGCCGCGTAGATCTTCTCAGCTGGTGAGGTCTCGGGCGGCGGTGCTTTACGGAGCCAACTCTTCACCCCTTGCCGAGTCCGCCTTGCCGCCATTGCTTCCCACCTGCATGTCCCGTCATCTCTGTTCGCTCGCTCTGCTGGTCTCCGCCGCCTCATGTCTCGCACAGACGCCCGCAGCGCAGCCGCCGAAGCCTCTTCTGCACGAGAAGGATTGGACCCTCTCGCCAGTCGAGCGAAAGCTGATCGACAGCTTTAACCTGCCGCCCTCTCCGCCGCTCACACCGGAGGAGCAGCTTCGGACCTTCAAGCTTGCGCCCGGCTTCCGCGCAGAGCTGGTCGCTGCCGACCCGATGATCGGTGAGCCGGTGACCATGGCCTTCGACGAGCGCGGGCGAATCTGGGTAGTGGAAATGCGCGGCTACATGCAGAACCTCGACGGTCTCAACGAAGACACGCCGAATGGTCGCGTGGTGATCCTCGAGGATACGAATGGCGATGGTCGGATGGACAAGGAAACCGTCTTTCTCGACAAGCTCGTCATGCCGAGGGCAATCATGCTTCGGAAAGGCGGCGCGGTCATCGCAGAACCACCCGCGCTCTACTGGTGCCCGGACGCAAACCGCGATGACAAGGCTGATGAAAAGATCGTTATTCATCCCGGCTACACGGGCCCGGGCGATCCGGAGCACAAGCCCAACGGGCTCCTGCCTGCCCTCGACAATTGGATCTACAACGCGAAATCCAGTGAGCGGTTTCGGTTCAATCAAGCAGGTGAGTTTATCAAGGAGGCCACGGCCTTTCGCGGCCAGTGGGGCATCACCCAGGACGATTGGGGCCGCATCTACTACAATACGAATAGCGATCAGTTGCGGGGCGATCTCCTCCCCTCGGAATATCTCGCACGCAATTCCCATTTCCGCGGAGCCGAGGGAGTGAATGCCATCATCGCTGCGGATC
>DASVRY010000679.1:0-2948 GCA_036388395.1 Chthoniobacteraceae bacterium | reverse complement strand
CAATGGCTACACCGGTGCGGCCTCCTGGTGCGGTGGGTGGTATGGAACCCCCAACGCCCGTGTGATGAAAAAGCTCATCGCCGACGCCGACCCGTTCGCCTTCGAGGTGCATCAATACTTTGATGGCGACGGCTCTGGACGCTCGCCGGAAGCGGTCAGCCGCACGATCGGCTCTGCGCGTTCGGCGCCCTTCACCCGGTGGCTGCGTGAGAACGGCTTTCGCGGATTCCTGGGCGAGTTCGCCAGCGGAACAGACGCACGCTCACTCGCAGCGCTGGAGGATCTGTTACTCCACGTGGAAGCTAATGCCGACGTCTGGCTCGGCTGGACCTATTGGAGCGCTGGACCGTGGTGGGGAGACTACTTCTTTTCCCTCGAGCCGCGCCCTGGCTACGAACGCCCACAGATGGAAGTGCTGCAGCGCCACCTGGCCAGATAGCTTCCAAAGGCAGCGTTCCGCCTCCGCGCCGCCGCCAACTACCGGGCGCCGCTACCGACGGCCGGGGAGCGCACTCGTCTCGAGTGCTGGTTTCCGCGTCCCGCGGAAACGAACTTTTTATGTAGTGCCATATGTCCGAAGGATTTGGATGGTGGATGCCTTCGCCAGCGCCGGAGCAGTCCGCTCCCCGCAGGTCTGCTCCGGCCTAATCGTCCGCGAGCACTCTTATTGCACCGGCTTCAGCTCCGTGTCGTAGACAAACACCTTGCCAATCTTCTCCAGGTTAGGCTTCACGTCCTGCGCCTCACCGACGACGATCACCGACACGTTATCGGGGTTCAGGTATTTATTAGCCAGAGCCTGCACCTGCTCTGCGGTCACAGTGTCCATCCGCTTCGCGTAAGTTTTGTAGAAATCCGTGGGCAAGCCATACAGATCGATATCCTGAACACGCGTCGCAGTGCGCCCTGCATTCTCCAGGCTCAGTAGGTAATTGCCGACGTTGTATTGCCGCTGCAACTCCAGCTCGGGAGCCGGGATCGGCTCCTGGCGAATGCGCCGAATTTCATTCAAAATCTCACCGATCGCGGGTGCAGTGACTTCGTTGCGCGTCTCTGCTGTCGCCTCGAAGGAGCCCGCATGCTTCCGATAATCGAAGAAGCTTGAAGAACCATAAGTCCAGCCGTGCCGCTCGCGGAGGTTCTGAAAAAGGCGCCCGCTGAAGCCGCCGCCTAGCGTGGCGTTGAGAACGTTCAGCTCTGGAAGGTCTGGTCCGCTCCGGGGCGGGCCTTGCTGCGCGACGATGATGTTAGATTGCACCGAGCCCGGCCGGTCCACGAGATGCACATTCACCCCTTCGGATTTTGGCAGCGCAGGCATTTCCGCCTTCATCACTTCACCGCGTTGCCAACTGCCAAACGCCTTCTCGATCAAGGGCAAAATCGTCGCCGACTTGATATCGCCGACCACCGCCAAGCTCGCGTTGTTCGGTAGGAAATGGGCCTTGTGAAAAACGCCGAGATCCTCGGGGGTAATCGCCATCACGGTTTCGCGGGTGCGATACGCACCATAGGGATGGGCGCCGAAGAGCACCTTTCCGCTGAGCTTGTTCGCGAGTGCCTCCGACTCCTGCTTTTCTGCCGACAGCTGCGACAGCGTTTGGCGCTGCTGCTTGGTGAATTCATCCGCCTTAAAGACCGGGTTCATCACCGCGTCGGTCATCAGGTCGAGGAGCTTCTCGGTATATTTGGTCAGCCCTGTGGTGCTCACCGAGATGGCGTCAGGTCCCGCGGCGGCCTCGAGACGCGCACCAATGAAGTCGGTTTCATTCGCAAAGGCGGCAGCCGTGCGCTTTTGCGTGCCCCGGTTCAGCAGGGAAGCCACAAAGCCCGTCAACCCAGTTTTCGGTCCGTCGAAGACAGAGCCCGACTTGATCAGCAGCCGCAAAGTCAGTGTCGGTTTGCGGTTGTCTTCAATGATGAACACCTTCAGCCCGTTGCTGAGCGTGTGTTCCTGGTAGTCAGGGAACGCCGCGGCAGGAGCAGGCGCGGGTTCCGGCTTTTTGCTGCGGTCGATGGCAGCGTGGAGCGGTGCGGCCGCAAGAGCGGCAGCAGAGAGGACGAGAAGAGTTTTCATTCTTGAAAATAGTGGAGCTGTTATTGAGCAGTCGCTGGTTCTGCGGCGGGCGTCGTGTTTGGGACAGGTGCCACCTTTTCGTCCGGCGACTTGGGCACGGGGAAGCGCAGGATATTTACGCCTTCAGGAGTAAGATATTTCTTCGCCACCCGCTGCAGATCTTCCCGCTTAACGGCGCGATACCGGTCCAGCTCCGTGTTGATCAGATTCGCATCACCGTAGAAGACGCGATACCGCGCCAGATCCCGCGCGCGGCTTTGCATCGTCCCGAAGGCCGCGGCGAATTCCGCCTCCTTCTGATTCATGGCTTT
This sequence comes from Chthoniobacteraceae bacterium, assembly GCA_036388395.1. Taxonomy (GTDB): domain Bacteria; phylum Verrucomicrobiota; class Verrucomicrobiia; order Chthoniobacterales; family Chthoniobacteraceae; genus DASVRY01. The sequence goes on along the minus strand of DASVRY010000679.1, from coordinate 563 downwards.
TTGGAATTCCTCCTGAGTCACGCCCTGGCTCTTCACCTTCTCCACCTCCTCATTGATGAGCTTATCGAGTTGCTCCAGCTTCACGCCGCCCTGACCGGTCGCGAAAACGCCCATCATGCCGGCCTTCTCGAGGAAGTAAGGGAACGCATCCACATTGAGCGCGACCTGCTCCTGATCAACGAGCCTGCGATAAAGCCGCGAGCTGCGTCCGCTCGAAAGAATGTCCCCCAGCATCTCCAGTGGGTAGGCGTCGGGATCGGTTTCCTTCGGTGCGCGCCACGCGTGCAGGGTTGCAGGAAGCGGCGTATTACCACGCACGACCTCCTTCTCAACTGCCTCGGTCTGAGGCGGGAGGTTCACTTCCGGCCGCGGGACTTCCGCCCCGCGCGGAATGTCGCCGAAGTAGGCAGCAATCAGCGCCTTGGTCTTCTCGGTATCTATGTCGCCGGCAATGGCCAGGGTCGCGTTGTTCGGGACGTAGTATTTCTTATAAAAGTCGCGGAACTCCTGAATGGTGGCCTGATCGATATATTGCGTCGATCCAATCGGCACCCAGGAGTAGG
>DASVRY010000678.1:0-12814 GCA_036388395.1 Chthoniobacteraceae bacterium | reverse complement strand
ACGCCGAGCAGTTTCAGCGCGGCACAGGTGGCGCGGAGCCAGCGCGGCGCGGGGGTGCGGAGGTAGCTCAGCGCGACGAGCGCGAGAGCCAGCGCAAATGCGCCGGCGGTAAGCCAGAGCCAGTTTTGTCCGGCAAAGACGATTGCTCCGAGGGCGGGGCGGATCACTGGGCGCGGCCGAGCTCCTCGTAGTAGCGGCGAACCCGCTCCGCGTAACGCTCGGGCACAGGATCGCGGTCGATCGGCACGAGATTGTCGCGCGATTCCCTGCGGGCAAGCTCCTCGGAAAGGCGCGCCCGGAGTTCGGCCAGCGGCGCGCTGATCTTCCTCTGCACGATCTCCCAGTTTGGCTCGACCGAGTGGCGCTTGAACTCCGAGCGGATGCCTTTTGCGGCTTCGCGCACGCGCGCCACTTCACTGCGAATTTCCGCGTCGTCGACCATCTCCTCGATGTTGCGCAGCCGGTCGGACCAACCGGCGAAGTTCCCGCCGGTAAGCGGTCCGGCCTGCTCTTCTGAGGAAGGTCCGCTGCCGCTTCCGCCACCACCGCCTGGGGTGCCGCGGGAGGTCGGCCGCGGGGAGAGCTGTGCGAGCTTGGAGCGCGGTGGTTTTTGGCTGCTGGGTGTGCCGGTGTTGGCTTGGGCAGATGAGTCCGATGAGCCGGAACCGTCTCCACCATCTGCAGCGGTTTGCGACTCGCCGGTGCCGGAGCCGTTACCCGCGGCTGACGAGCCCTCTCCGCTGCCTTGACCGGGTTGGCCGGCCTGCGCCAGCTCTCCTCTTCCGCCTTTCCCTTCGCCTTGGCCTTTCTGGCCCTCGCCTTTGCCCTGTTGGCCCTGTTGGCCCTGTTGGCCCTGTTGGCCCGCCTTCTCGGTGGCCTTGCCACCGGGGCTTTGCTGCTGGCCTGCAGGGTTGGCCTGCGCGAGATCGGGCCGCGCTTTGCCCAGCTCTTCATTGATCGCCTTTGTGAGTTCATCCAGCTCGGCGCGCGCCTGCCGGAGCGCCTCCGCCTCGTTCCCGAGGACACTTTCCGCCGCGCGCTCGATCCCGCTCTTGAGCTGCTCGATCTCGGCGCGGGCGCTGCTCTCGGTCTGCTGCGCGAGCGCCTTTTGGCCTTCCTGCGCGAGCTGTCTCGTGAAGGCGAGCTTCTGCCCAATTTCCGCCTGCGTGCTCTTGCGCAAGGTGTCGTAAAGCTCTTTGGCAAGGAGCGGTTCGGCCCCTTCGGCTTGCTCGCTCACTCGCTTCATCTGCTCGTTGATCGAGGCGAGCGCCGCCTGTTGTTCGGCGAGCTTCTCCGGCACCTGCTGGCTCTTCCCGCTGCCATCAAGGGTCCGACGCTCGCTGGGTGAAGTGCCGCTCTTCATCTGCGCCGCGATCTCCTGCTGCTTCTCCGCAAGGGCGCGGGCCTCGGCGCGCAGCTCCCGCATCTGCTCGTTGAATTGTCCGCTCGTCTTTTGGCGTAAGTCATCGCGCATTTGCTCGAGCTGCCGCGCCGCTCGGGTGCCGCTCGCCAGGGCTTGGGCGGTGCGATTTTTTTCCAATGCCTCGGCGGTCTGCTGCGCATCTTTTCTCGTCTCTTCGAGCTTCCGACGCTCTTCAGCGATCTGCGATTGCTCGGGCGCTTTTTCCATCGATTCCGCGGCTTCATCGATCTCGGCGAGGAGCTGTTGCTCCTCCTCGCGGAGCCGCTTGAGCTGGCGCTTGAGCTCTTCTTCCTCGGCAGGGGTCTTCGCCGCCTGCAGGGCGATCTGCATTTCTCTCACCCGGTCGTTGATGTCCTGCTGCCGCTTGGCCAGCTCCTTGAGGAGATTGAAGAGCGCAAGCTGCCGGCGTTCTTCCTCCGTTTTGATCGAGTCGGCCTGGCTCTTTGCTTCGTAGCGATTCTTGTCGGGCTTCAGTTCGAGGTCTTCCAGCGGCGGGCGCCCCGCTCCCTCCGGTTCTCCTTCCGCCAGCGCCACGTTGAATTCTTTCGAGAGCAGCTTCAGGAGCGTGTTGAAGGCGGTTTGCTCCGCCGTGATTGCCTGCGGCAGACGCTCCGGCGCTTTCGAAGCGGAGCTGAGATGATCGAGCGCGATCTGCATTTCGCCGGCCGCCTTTTCCAGAATCCCGCGCCGCTTCACATCCTCCATCCGTTCCGCGATCGCCTGGCTCAGCTCCATGACCCGCTTCTGCGAATCGCGCAGCACGGGCAAATCCTTTTCAAATTTCGGACTCGGCGACTTCGGCGCGATTCCTTCTGCTCGCTTGAGGTTCCACGTGCCGCTCAGGATTTCTTTCTCGAGTTTGATCAGTTTGAGGCACTCGTCGCCTCCTTTGCTCTTGTTGGCTTCCTTCTGCCGGTAAATTTCCTCAAAAGGCCGCACCTCGGCAAAGAACATCTCCGATGCGGAGCGCCGCACCTTTCCGTCGGGACCCATGTCTTCGGCCCAGAGAAACCACGAGACCACATCTCTCGGCTTCAGCCCGGCCTCTTCGAGCTTGAGCAGATGCGTGATCTCCCGCTTCTCGCCAGCGCCGCTCTCGCCGCCGATCTCCAGCTCGCGCTCCGCGCCGTCCTCGCCGGTGAGCGTAAAACCGTAGCGCTTCAAGCCAAAGTCGTCCCAAGCTTGAGCGCGGAAGCTCATCTCCTGAATCGAGGTGACGCGTTGATCTCCCTTCGGCGCGATAAACTTCAGCTCGGGCGGGCGGTTCGGGAGCGCCTCGATGGCAAATTGCGCGGGCACTTTGCTCGTCCGTCCGTCGGCGTCTTTCAGCTCCAGCTGATAAGTGTGACTCTCTTGCACGGGGAAATCCCGCAGTGTTACCGCGTTGCTCCCGGGCGTCAGCTCGAGCGGCACAGTGGCTCCTTCCTTGGTCACCAGAGCGGCGCTCGCGACGGGCTTGTTGAGCTGAAAAGTTGTGTCGAGTTTCGTGCCTTCGACGGCGCTAACGCGGCGGGTGTCTGGGAGTTCTTTTTCCGGAAGTCCGGTGTACTGCGGGAAACGCAATTGGGCGTCGGCGCGTTCCAGCCGAGGATGTTCAAAGACCTGAACCTTGAAATCGCGCGTGGCTTTTCCTGCAAACTCGATGCGGTAGGTGAGATCGGAATTCACCTCGCTGAGCGCACCGCCGAAGACGGGGTCGTCGAGATTTCGCGTAAGCGGAATGCGCTGCTCCGGCCCGTCCTTTGGTTGCAGAAGGAGCGTGGCCTCGCTCGGCAGCTCGCGGCCGAATTTCGCGAGGACGATCATACCGGAGCCGCGCTCCAAGGTGGTATCGCCGGGGGTGACCTCCACGCCATTAGGAGAGGAGAGGCCGCCTGCAAGCTTGAGCGGAATCTTCACTCCGGAACTCGGCGCATTGAAGAAGAACAGCGCCGCCGCCACCGCGACAATCGTGTGCAGCGCGAGCTTCCAGCTCGGCACCGCATCGATCCATTGACCGCCACGAGCCTTTCGCTGCGTCTCGGCGAGGAGCCGTTGCTGGAGGTAACTGAGCCGGCCTGTCGCGGGATCCGGCTCCTGCTCGACGGCGGTGAGCAAAAGGTCGTGGAGTTCCGGATGGCGCGCTTCCACGGTCCGCGCTACCGAGGCGTAATCCGGTTCCCATTGCAGAGCGGCACGCCTGCACCACCAGACGAGCGCAGCGCCAATAAGGAAGAGGAGCGTCTTCGAGAGGTCCGTGAAGGCGCCGACCGCCGTCACTGCGAGGATCGCGCCGGTCGACCAGCGAAGCGTGCGCAGAAGGCGCTGACGGCGGACGACGGGTTCGAGGGCGTGCTTGAGCAGGGGAGTGATCATTTCTGCAGGGCCGAGGGTGAAGCGCGCGGAGTAAGGTGAGCCGCGAGCAGGGTTTCGCAAAACAAAATGCCAAGTGCCGCGATGACGAGCCAGCGCCACGGTTTCTGCCGGCTCTCGAGTTCGCGGTCGTGGAGCCCCGCGACCGCCGCCGCCGGGAGCGCCGCGGCCGTCGTGTCTCCTGCGGTTTTTGGCACGCCGAGGCTGCTGAAGCGATCGGCCGGCAGCGGCGAGGTGCGGCTCTCGTCGGGCGCGAGGTTCACGGCGAAGCGTTTGCCCATCGGCTCCACGGTGTAGATGCCGGGCTGATCGGTCGCGGTGAAGCGCTCCTCAGTGACGCTGATCGTTGCACCATCTGGCGTGCGCACGGTGAGCGGCTCGGCACTTTCGGGAAGGGGCACCTCGTCTCCGATGACGTATTGCGTTCCGAGCTGCGGGGAGTTGCTGCTTTGTTCGAGGAGCGCGTGGAGCAGCGGGACGAACTTCGAGGAAAGGGCGAGGTCGCTATCTTCGGGACGCCAACTGCTCGTGAAGATGAAGACGCTCCCGCGGCCAAGCGGCACCTGGAGCCACGCTGGATCGCCGCTGTCGAACCGCGCGACGACGCGCGCTCCGGCCAGCTGCGCGGGATCGAACCGCCGGTATTTCCAGAAATGAGTTTTGGTAAAATCTCCAAAACGTGGATCGGCAAAAGCGGAGAAGAGCGGGTGCTGAAAGTCGATCTCACCGAGCAGCGCGTAATCTTTCACCGCAGCCTCGGTGGCCGCGAGCTGTGGCTGGTGGAGCAATTTCCCGATGACTGCCACTCCCTCCGCCGAGGTGAGCGGGACAAAGACACTCCCGCCATTCTGCGCGAAAGCCTCCGCGGCAACGATCGCAGCATCGCTTCCGCCGTTCCCCAGCACAACCAGTCGCGCCTGCTGGAGCGCGGTCGCTGCCGGCGCCTCGCTGCCGGGCTGCACGATCAGCTTCACGGATTGCTGCTCGCGCGCGGGGAAGGCGCGGCGGAGGTAGAAGAGCGACTGCTTTGGATCGCTGTCGGTGTCCATGCCGAAGAAGTGCAGCGTCGTCTCATCCGGCGCGGGGGCGACGAGGTGCAGGGTGTTGTCGAATGCGGTCTCGTCTCCGGTGAGAGTGAGTTTCGCGCTTCCCGCGGTGAGTGCGCCCGGAGCGGCGACGACCCGACTCTGCCCCGGCGGCACGTAGGCCGTCGCGGAGCTGCCTTCGTTGGTGATGCTGAACTGCTCCGTTTGCGTCTCCGGCCCTGCGGTCACGCGGATCCTGGGTGCATTCGTGCCTTTGTCTTCTTCAGCAGAGACGGCCTGCATCGAGGCATTGCCGAGCTGCTTCGCCTCAATGGGGAGAAAGCTCACCGCAGCCCGTCGGGGCCACTCGAAACCTTGCAGCGCGTCCAGTCTGCTCCCCTCCTGCAGATCGCTGATCACGATGATCTCCATCAGGCGTGTCTCTTCCGCGCTAGCCTCGGGCCGCATCTCCGCCGCGCGAATCAGCGCCTGATCGAGCTGCGTGGCAGCCCAGGATGGAGTGAGACGCTGAATCCGCGCGAGGGCGAGCGGAGCGCGTTCGGCGAAGGAGGTGCGCTGCCATTCCTCGAAGCTGACGAGCAGTGCGGCACTGCGATCGAAGCTCATAATCGCGAGCCGATCCTCCGCAGACAAGCCACGGACAATCCCGCTCGCCTGCTCCTGCGCAGTGCTGAAGAGCTCCTCCCGTCGCATGCTCGCGCTCGTATCGATGAGCAGGATGACCTGGCGTCCGGAGCCGGTCGATGTCGCACTCGCGACACTCGGGCTGCGGAGAAAAGGGCGCGAGAAACCGAGCGCGAGCAGCGCAATCACAAGGCATCGGAGCAGGAGCAGCCAGAGATTTTCGAGGCGCGTCCGGTGCGTAGCCCGGAGCGGGGTCGGCTGCAGAAACATGAGCGTGCTGAAGCGCGTGACTTCTCTCGTCGTGCCGCGATTGAGATGAAAAAAGAGCGGCGCGGCCACGGCCAACGCACCCAGGAGAAAGAGCGGCGCGAGGAAGTTCATGCGCGGGCTCCGTTCCGCCGCGATACGAGTTTGCCGCGCCCCGCTCGCAGCTTGAGGAAATCGAGGAGCGCGAGTTCCAGCGGCTGCGAGGTGGTGAGCCGCGCGTAGCTGATCCCGAGGCGCTGGCAAATGTCCTGTACGGTCGCGAGATGCGCCTCCAGCCGTTGGGTGTAGTCGGCGCGCGCGCGGGCGGGATCGATGAGCATCTCGCGTCCTGTTTCCGCATCGACGAAGCGGGTGGAAGCGGGGAAGTCGAACGTCAGCTCCGCGGGGTCGAGCACTTGAAAGACAATCACCTCGTGCCGAGCCGCGGTGAGGAGAGCTAGGGCCCGCTCCAGCTCTTCCACCGGCGCGAGCAGATCGCTGATGAAGACGACGAGCCCGCGCTTTTGCACCAGCTCCGCGAGGCGGCGGAGCGGCGCGGTGAGATCAGTCGATCCTCCGCCGGCCGGTTGCTCCAGGGCGAGCATGAGGCGCCGCAGGTGCCCCGGCCGATTCCGCGCGGGAAGATACTCGCGCACCTTCTCATCGAAGCTCAGCAGTCCGGCGGCATCGCCCTGCTTCGAGAGGAAATAGGCAAGCGTCGCCGCGAGCGTGCGTGCGTAATCGGCCTTGGTCACCGTCGCGCCGAAGGACATCGAGCGGCTCTGATCCACGAGGAGGTGACAGCGGAGATTCGTCTCGTCCTCGTATTTCTTGATGAAGTAGCGATCCGTCCGCGCCATGAGGCGCCAATCCAGGTAACGCGGATCGTCGCCAATCGTGTACGGCCGATACTCGGTGAATTCGACCGAGAAGCCGTGAAAGGGGCTCCGGTGGATACCGTGGCAGAAACCTTCGACGACGGCCCGCGCGCGCAGTTCCAGGTTCCGGATCGACATGAGCGCCGCCGGATCGAGGAAATCAGCGGCAGGAGCAGGCGCGGTCATGGCGAGAGCAGTTCCAAGTGTGCGCTGAAGGGTGTTTCCAGATCGACCGCGGCAGCCAGGGAGCCCGCGAGATACAACACATCATCAGGCGCAGCCCACTGGCTGTCTCGGATAGTGAGTCGCTTCCACGGAAAAGTAAACCGCCCTGAGCTGCGCCCCCGGAGGTTCCGATGAGTCGATCGGCGACGAAGCCCGCGGCGCTGAGCCGAGGCTTTGCGAGACAGCCGAGCGGGCGGAGGTGGGGAGGCAACTGATACATCGAACGTTCAACTTCGACCATCCAAGATCGAAGTCGGGACGCGTGGTGCGACGCCTTCTCTGCCTTCAATGTTGGATGTGGGATGTTGAACGTTGGATGTTCGAGGTTGAATTTCCTGCGTCCCGCCCATGCCAGAACGCGCCTGAGGTGCGGCTAAGGTTTGGCCCGCTCCGTTAGGACTTCAATCCGCACCTTCGCGACGCCTCGATCCACGATGTCGATTGATTCGGCAGCATCTTTGCTGAGGTCGATGTCACTCTTCCGGCCCACGCCATTGTCCGTGATCCGCACAACGACGCTCTTATCGGTGCGGAGATTGGTGACCCGGACATACTTCCCCTGCGGGATCTTGTTGTGCGCCGCGGTGAGCTCGCCCGGCGCGCGGGTTTCTGGCAACGAGCCCGCAGGCACGTCATACCACGTTGCGGTGCCTTCCTCCGTGGAGGCAGGCTGATCTTCGAAAACCGGTCCAGCCGGAAGCGCGGCATTCGGTGGCGGGAGAGGCTGGCCCACACTTCCTGAGTTCGATGTATTCTCACTCTTCGCTGGAGCGGCCTGGGGCTGAGAATCGCAAGCCGTCGCGAGGCACGCGCAGGCCGCGCAAAGGACGGGAAGTTTGTCCCTTATCCTTTTGCGGAGGTTTGTCATCGGACGAGCGTGCTTTTTACAGCGGCGAGTGGCAATGCTCGTTCGCAGGCGAGCGGGCGTCGCGCGACTATTCTCCGCACGATCGAGAAGAGGCGGTCGTACCCATCATAAGGTGCCTCTGGGAGCAGATCCGCGGGTGACAACACAACCCGTGGACGTTGATGCTGAAGAAAAAATCGGCTTTTCCGTATAATTTCCATAAAAGGTCAAAAGGCGAGCATGGCGCCTGCTTAATAAGATTCCATGACGACCCTCACCAGCCTGGCCACCGAGGTTGAGCACGACGACGACCACCATCAGAATATGAACGGAGCCGTTGCCGCAATCCCGAGCTGTTACTCAGTCACCATCTTCACCCAGCGATGGAAAGAAGTGCGTGACTTCTATGTTGATATCCTCAGCGCCCACGTTCTCAGCGAGCGCTCGGAGCGCTACTGCGAAATGTCGCTCGGCGGCATTCCGCTGACCGTCCGCAAGTGCGAGCACGGCGAGATGGTTAGCTATTTCCATCTATATGTATCGATGAAGAACCGCGAATCCGTGCTCAACGAACTGCGGCGCCGTGGTATCATCGTGACCAGCGTTGGCCCTTACACCAATTTCCGCGATCCAGAAGGTCGCGTGATTAAACTCTCCGAAGAGAAAACTCTTGTCGCTTAAATGATGGAGCGCTCAGCGGATGTCAGATCCGTCTGCTGAGAAAGCGCAGGGCTTGTTTTGCGGCCTTGTGCCATTTCGAAAAGCGATCGCCCCCACGATCCAGCCATCGTGCGAGGTGCGGCTCGACGATCGATCAGGGAGCTGATGTCACCGGCAACGCTCCTGCCGCGGCAGTGTCGAAAGCGGCGAGCACTGCCGGGAGATCGGCAAGATCGTCGAAGACCCAATCCGGCGAGCATTCGGCGAGTTGTGCTCGCGTGAAATTGCCCGTGGCCACGCCGATCGCTCGTGCATCGAAAGCGCGCGCACACGTGATGTCGTGTGGAGTGTCGCCGATCACGTAGATCTCCGCGGTGGCGAATTCCACGCCATGCAATTCGCGGGCCCGTCGGTGCGCAAAGGCGCCGAGTTCGTTCCGATCGTGGTGATCGTCTGCGAACGCGCCAAAATCAAAGTAATGCCAGATGCCGTAGTGGCGGAGCTTGAGCTCCGCGCCACGCCGGAGGTTTCCGGTGAGGAGGCCAAGCGCGACGTCGTTGCGGCGATGAAGTGCCTCGAGGAGTTGGGTCACACCTGGCAGGAGCCGGCCTTGTAGCTCAGGCAGCATCCGGCCGAGGTGATGCAGGTAGCCTTCATAAAACGCGGCAATGTTTTCCGACGTCTCCGGGAGCTGATGTTTCCGCAAGACCTGCCGTGCAATGCCGGAGTCGGTCCGGCCGGCGATCTCGATGGTCGCCAGGTCTTCATCCACTCCGAGGCGGTCCTTGATCCCGAGTCGCAGCGCTTTCTCGCCTGCGCCGCCGCTGGTCAGGAGCGTGCCATCAATATCAAAGAGGATGAGCTTGGTCTTGGTCGTGGCCATGGGCCGCGAGCGTGCCAGCAGCTTCGTGCGACTGCAAACCTCGTCCGGCCCGGGAGCTGATTACGCCTTTGATAACCGCGAAGAGGCGAAGAGCGCGAAGGAACGGATATGTGGACGCTCCAGAGACGCGCTCCGGTTGGATGCGGCAGAATTTACCACCGAGAGCACGAAGGACACGGAGGAAGTAGGACGAAAACCTTCTCATCCCACGAAGATGGAAGTAGTCGAAGAACTTCACGACCAAGACAATCCCCGTGTCCTCCGCGCTCTCCGTGGTGAAACTCCGGGCTTCGCGCTCTTCGCATCTTCGCGGTTGATTCCTTCTGTTGGGACCACCGCGATTGAGGCGTTGACATACGGCACGTTCTCGATATTCTCCACGCCCCTCGCTTACACGACTTATGGCCAACACCAAATCCGCAGCCAAACGCGCACGCCAGACCGAGCGCAAGACTCTCGACAATCGCCGCGCCCTCACGGCGGTGAAGAATCAGCTCAAGAACGTCCGTGCGGCGATCACGAGCGGTGGCAAGGAAACCGCCCACGCTGCGGCCAAGCAGTTCGTCTCGACGATCGACAAGGCCGTCAAAACTGGTCGTGTGCACCGTAATGCGGCCGATCGGCACAAGAGCGCGTTGGGCAAGGCGCTCGCCAGCCTCTCGTAAGCGAGAGTAGAAGATTTTGTGAGAGCCGCCGGATTTCCGGCGGCTTTTATGCGTACAAGCGATGAGTAAAGGCGTGGGATCTCGCGGATCGGCGCCACTAAGCCCCGGCAGGCGGACGGGCGACGGTCACGTGGCCCGAAGACGACGCGAAGGACGAGCCGTCAGGCCTTCACTTGGCCTCAAACCACCCAAGCTCCGCCGCGGCTATTCGTCCGACCCGACTTGATGCGCAAACTCCCGGAGGCCTTGTTTCAGCTCGTCCGGGAGTTCGAGAAAGAGAAGTGTGCAGTCATAGCCGCTACCCTCGCGCATCGGGCATGGCTCGCACCAGACAACGGTGCCTTCGAGCCTTACCCGCACACTTTCGCCGTGGGCATCTTCGTAGACGCAGGCGACCGCGAGCTGGGTGCCGATGCTAAATTGCCATCGCGAGATGAATCGCATCCCGCGTTCCGAGACACTAAAGCCGGTTTCGCAGATTTGCTCGTCGGCTCCGTAGTCGAGTGAGAGCAAAGGCGACCGGCTGCGAATTTGAGGATCAGACTTGCGAACAAACATACGCCTTAATGCCGCAACGTAGCACGCGACCTTGGGCTGTCAAAAGGGTGTTCTGCCTAAGTGACAATGGCTCCTCCCTGCGGCTGAGGGCTTTGCCACACCGACGAGTGCGGCGTCGGCGAAAGCTCACGGGCCACTATTTTCCCAACGTTCGGACAAACTGTGCCAGCTCCACGGTTGTCTCAAAGGCGAGAAACGGCGTGATCAGGTAAACGCCCGGAAAGTGATCCAAAGCGGCGCGGCAGGCGTCCTGAGCGATCGAGATGCCGCGTTTGCGACCCTCAACGCCTTCAAGGCCACTCATCAGGCCGCGTACTCTCTCCGGGATGACGATCCCCGGCACCTCATTGTGCAGGAACTCCGCCTGACGACTATTGAGCAGCGGCCAGATGCCCGGAAAGATCGGAACGCCCAGACCGGCGGTGCGCCGCGCCGTCTCCTCGATCAACCGCGGATCGAAGATTGGCTGAGTCATCACGTAAGTAGCGCCGGCCGCGATCTTCCGATCCAGGCGCGAGAGTTGGGCATCGAGATTCCGCGCACCGGGGTTGAAGGTGCATCCGGAGACAAACTGCGTGTCCCGCGCGATCGATTTCCCGTTCGCGTTCAGGCCGGTGTTGAGCTGCGCGATGATCTTCAGCAGCTCGATGGAAGTAACATCGTAGACTGACGTCGCGCCAGGATGATCACCGACTTTCGCCGGATCGCCAGTCAGCGGGAGCACATGACGAATGCCAAGCGCCGCCATGCCGAGCAGCTCGCTTTGCAGACCGATTACGTTCCGGTCGCGGCAGCTCAGGTGGAGCAGGGGTGTAATCCCGAACCGTTCCTTGAGCACCGCGCCCATCGCGAGATTGCTCACGCGCAGAATCGCGAGAGAGTTGTCCGCCAGAGTGATCGCATCGCTCCCGGCATCGCGAAGCGCCTGCGCGCCGGAGTAGAATCTCTCCAGATCCAGCGTTTTGGGTGGATCCAGTTCGGTCACGATGACCTTCCGGCCGCTGGCGACGAGATCAAGGATCGAGGGTTCCTCCACCGGCTCAGGCGGTGCTGCTTTTTCACGGGGAGGCAACTCCTCGCCAACGCTGATCTGCACCGGCGCTTGTTCAACGCCTGGAGCGGCGAGCAATGCCTCCGCCATAGCTGCAATGTGCTTCGGAGTCGTGCCACAGCAGCCGCCGACAAGCCGTGCCCCGCCGCCAGCGAGTTCTACCGCCGCCTTTGCAAAATACTCCGGCGTCGTGTGGTAGAGAAAACGGCCCTCGTGATATTGCGGGTAGCCGGCATTGGGAAAGGCCGAGACAGGCGCGTCGACGTCCGGGAGTTCTGCAAAAAGCTGGAGCATCGCCTGCGGGCCGTTCACGCAATTCACGCCGACCACATCCGCGTCGGCGGCAAGCAGGCGCTTCCACGCATCGATCAGCGGAGTTCCATCTGGCAGGCGCCCTTCCGCCGTGCACGCGAGGGAGCAGATCACGGGGCAGTGATGCAGAGAATGCTTCACCTCGAGCGCGATGAGCAGTTCTTCCAGGTCGAGAAAAGTCTCGAGAAGAACCACTCGTGCGCCGCCGTCGAGAAGCGCACCCATTTGCTCGCGAAAGACCTCTGCGCGATCGATTCCCCGCTCCCGCGCCTGCTCTGCGGTGATGCCGAGTGGGCCGACACTCGCCGCGACGTGGACGTTCCGCCCTTTCGCCGCATCCTTGGCGATCTGAGAAGCTGACCAGTTGATCTCGCTGACGCGGCCTTCCAGTCCGTGACGCGCCAGCCGCACGGCATTGGCTCCGAAGCTGTTCGTTTCGATGACCCGAGCCCCCGCATTGATATACTCCTCGTGGATCGCTCTAATTCGTTCGGCGTCAGTGATGCACAGCTCTTCGAAGCTGCGCTCGAGCGGGATTCCTTGTTCGAGGAGCAGCGTGCCCATGGCGCCATCGGCGGGCATGATTCGCGATTGCAGCTCGTCGAGGAAGTCCATGTGCGAAACTAACACCGCCGGAGACGGCGCTTGAAAGGGAGAAGTTCTGACCGCGCCGGAACCGGCTGAGCCCTTCTCGTAAAGGCGGGATGCTAAGCCGCAGGCGCGCGCCGTGGCTCGAGCGCGGGCGCCTCAGCGCGGCTACCCAGCCGCACGCAGGCGACAAAGATCGCCGTGAAAAGGAGATCGCTGATCATCGTGTGGCGGTAAAACCACCAGGTTGGCGGGAAGCCGGGCAGACCAACGGTCATCGCCTGCAGCCAGCCTGCGGCAGTCTTCGCATATACCGGTTCGGCGAGCCATGAGCCGGTATTCGTCACGAAGTAAAAGATCACCGATCCGATGAAACTTCCCGTGAGCAGTCCGGCAAATCCAACACGGCCACGCAGCATAAAGCCGAGCCCAGTGATCAGCGCGAGCGCGACGTAC
>DASVRY010000677.1:0-4196 GCA_036388395.1 Chthoniobacteraceae bacterium | reverse complement strand
CGGGAAAATGTTGTCGCGCCATTCGCAGTTCTCGAGGAAGCGCTCGTCGATATCCTGCCCGCGCACCTGATCGTAGAGCCGGGTGAAGCGGAGCACGTGATCCTTGGTGCGCTTCGTCGCGTAGTTCTTCGCCGTGCCGGTCTTCATGAGAAAGGCCCAGTCGCTCGACTGCGCGAGGAGAAGCTCGCGGGCCATCTGGCTGAGCGCGCGCTCCATCTTGGGCGAGGTGGTGCCTTGATACATGCGCGCCATCTCGGTCATGCGCTTCGCCGCCATGTGGAGGTGCGGGTAAATCCAGGCGTTCGAATCGTCGAGCCACACCTCCCAATAGCCTTTGTGGCCCCAGCTCGAAGCGGACGGCACGAGCATTTGGTGCGTGTCGTTCTCCGCGAGATACTGCGTCGGCGTGGTCAGCCGGAAGGTATCCTGATCGTAGACCGCTTTGCGGATGAAGAGATTGAGGAACTCGGGCCCTTCGAACCACCAGTGCCCGAAGAGCTCTGCGTCGAAGGGGCTGATGACGATCGGCGGCACGTTCATGTGCTCGCGCAGATGCCCGATCTGTTGCGCGCGGTTCTCCATGAAATTACCGGCGTGCGCGTCGGCTGCGCCCAACGCCCAGCCGCGGTGGTAGAGCTCCTTCTCCTGTTGGCGCCCCGTGATGCGATGATACTTCAGCCCAGTGAATTTTCGCCGCCCGTCTTTGGGCAGAAACGGTCGCAGGTAATCCGCGGAAAGATCGAACCCGATGTCGCGGTAGAAATCGCGGTAAGCGGGATCGCCCGGGTAGCCTTCCTCCGCGCTCCAGACCTGGCGGCTGGAATCACGATCACGCCCAAAAGCCGCAGGTCCTGCGGGCGTGAAGGTCGGCGCGTAGATCGCATAGCGCGGCCGCGGATGCCCAAACATCAGCCCATGCGAATCGAGGACAAACCAGCGGAGATTTGCCTCCTGCAGCACCTTGTCGAGGCTCGAGACGTAAGCGCACTCGGGCAGCCAGATTCCTTTCGGATCGCGGCCGAATGTTTCCCGATAGTCGTCGCGCGCGATCAGGATCTGCGCCCGCACCGACTCGGGAAAATTCTCCATGAGCGGGAGAAAACCATGCGTAGCCGCGCAGGTGATGATTTCGATGAGCCCGCGGTTTTGCAGCTCGGCGAAAGCCGCGACGAGATCGCGTTTCCAGCGATCAACGTAGTTCAGCCGGCATTGCTCGAGCCGTTGGAGGTAAAAGCGCGCAATCTCGTTTGCCTGCCCCTGCCCCTGCGTCCGATCGACTTCGCTCTTGGCCAGCGCGACGGAACGCTCGAGATAGCGCTCATAGCGGCGCTGGAGCAGCGGATCGCGCAGCATGTGGCAGAGCGGCGGCGTGAGCGAGATGGTGAGCTGAAAAGCCACCCGGTCATCTGCGAGCCCGTGCAGCATTTCCAGCAACGGCAGGTAGGTCTCCGTGATCGCCTCGTAGAGCCAGTCTTCCTCGAGGAAGTCTTCATACTCCGGATGACGCACGTATGGCAGGTGCGCATGGAGCAGAAGTGCGAGGTATCCGTGGGGTGCCATGAAGTGCGGCGTGCGCAGCGAAAGCTACCAAGCGACACCCGCCCGACAAGCGGAACTTGGCTACATCCGACACTCGCTCTAAAGGCGATTTAACCGGGCCAGCTCCTGCCCATGATTCTTGATAAACTGCGCTCCCAGACCGCAGCGGCCCACGCCGTTTTGGAATCCGAGTTGGACATCGCCGCAACGATCGCGGACGCAGCGCGCTATCGCCGTGTGCTGGAGAAGTTCCTGGGCTTCCACTCCACGGCTGAATCGCGCTGGAGCGCGCTGCCGAGTTGGCCGATCGCGGGTTACGACCCGCGCGAGCCGCGCAAAAGCGAATGGTTGCGCGCAGATCTGCTCACGCTCGGCCTGACACCGGATGCCGTGGATGAACTCGCGCGGCCGGTCGCGCCCGTGCCCGTGGACGACATCGCCACGGCTTTTGGCTGTGCCTATGTGCTGGAAGGCTCCGCACTCGGCGGACGCCAGATCGCCAGGATGCTCGCGCCATTTCCCGCGACGGAGCGGCCGCGTCGCTTCTTCACGAGTAATGGCGCGGACGTGACCGCACGGTGGAAGACCTTCCGCGAGGCGCTGGAGCAATTTGCCGCAACGGGTGAGGCCAACGAAAAGATCATCGAGGGCGCTGAGGGGACCTTTCGTTCATTCCGCCAATGGCTGTCCTGACCACCGGGTCTGAAGAAATCCCCGTCTCCGCTGTGGCAGATCTCGAGGCGTGCGCGCGGGAGCCCATTCATATTCCAGGCGCGATCCAGCCCCACGGGGTCCTGATCAGTTTCGACGAGGCGACGCTGCGCATTGTGCAGGTAAGTGCGAATTGCGGCGCGCTGACCGGTATCGAAGCGGAGGCGCTGCTCGGGGAAACGCTCGGCGACCTTCTCGACACCGAGCGGGCAGAGGCGGTGCTCCACGCGCTGCGTCAGACGCCACCGGAATCGCCCATCCCGCTGCACATCGGTTCGAATCAATTCGATGGGCTGCTGCATCGAAGCAACGGCTGCATCATTCTCGAGCTGGAGCCGGCCGCGACATCGGAAGATCGGGTTTCCACCCGCTTGCACCACGCTCTTACGCGAGTGATCGCGCTACTCCAGGCGGCGCCCGACCTTGATGGACTGTGCAACGCTGCCGCTCAAGCGGTGGCTCAGCTAACTGGGTTCGATCGGGTGATGGTCTACCAGTTTGACCGCGACTGGAATGGCTCCGTGATGGCGGAGGTGAAGGCGCCGGACCTCGACCCATACCTCGGGCTGCACTACCCAGCGAGCGATATCCCGGAGCAGGCACGCCAGCTTTATCTGCGAAACTGGCTGCGGCTCATCGCGACGGTCGACTACAAGCCCGCGCCACTCGTGCCGGTTCTCAATCGGACAACGGGCCGCCCGCTTGATCTCAGTCAATCCGTGCTGCGGAGCGTCTCCCCGGTTCACCTCGAATATCTCCGCAACATGGGCGTGCAGTGCTCCATGTCGATCTCGCTCATCCGGGATCGTCAGCTCTGGGGCCTCATCGCGTGCCATCATCGCATGCCGCGCCTGCTGCCGTATTCGCGCCGCGCCGCGTGTGAATTGCTCGGGCAGATCATGTCTGCGCAACTCACCGCCAAGGAGGAGGCCGCGCGGCAGGAGGCCAACCTCGCCGCGCGTGCGGTCCAGATGCGGTTCTTCGATTACCTCTCGCGCGAGGATCGCTACGTCGATGCGCTGATCAAGTATACTCCGACGCTGCTCGAGTTCCTCGGTGCAACCGGCGCCGCGTTGTGTCTGGAGAACGAGATCACGCTGCTTGGCCAGACACCGAAAAAGGAGCAGGTCGCGACCTTGCTCGAGCAGATCCGCGCCCAGCCTAACGAGAGCGTCTTTCAGACCGACCACGTCAGCTCCATCGAACCGACGGCGGTGGAGTATCAGGACATCGCGAGTGGCGTGCTGGCCGTCGCCATCTCCGAGCTGAAGAATGAATATGTGATGTGGTTCCGACCAGAAGTGGTGCGCACCGTGGACTGGGCCGGGAACCCGGAGAAGCCGGTGGAAGATCACGGCACGCGCATCAGTCCGCGGCGTTCCTTCGCGCTCTGGCAGCAAACCGTCACCGGGCGCTCGCGGCCGTGGACGGAGGCGGAGATTACCGCCGCCGTGGAGCTGCGAAGCGCAATTAATGCACTCATCTTCCAACGTGCCGAACGCCTCCGCCGGCTCAATAAAGAGCTGGAGCGGAAGAACAGTGATCTCGACTCCTTCGCCTACATCGCCTCGCACGATCTTACCGAACCGCTGCGCGGGATCCGGCATTATGCGCAATTTTTGCTCGAAGACGTAGGCGAGCAGATCGATCCAGAGAGCCGCGGGAAGTTGGAGACGATCGAGATGCTCAGCGAGCGAATGCAGGAAATGCTGCAGGCGCTGCTGCATTTCTCCCGCGTTGGTCGACAGCCGCTCGAGCCGCAGTAGCTGAACGTGCAAAGCGTCATTCAGGAGGCGCTGGATTTCGTCCGGCTACGCGTGGAAGAGAGCGGCGCGGTGATCGACATCGCCGAAAACTTGCCGGAGGCGAAGGGCGACCCGTTGCTCCTGCGGGAGGTGTTCGTGAACCTCCTCAGCAACGCGCTCAAGTACAACGATGGCGCGCGC
>DASVRY010000676.1:0-4692 GCA_036388395.1 Chthoniobacteraceae bacterium | reverse complement strand
TGCGGCGTTGTATTGCTTCGGCACATAGACCCAAAAACGGTGAGTGGTGCCTGGGAAGATCTTGCTCTCGGTGAACTCGCCCTCCTTCACGTCGCCATGCGGCACCTCTTGAATTTGAGAGTCCGGCCCCAGCCGATATTCCTCGGCTGCAGCCAGTCGCAGGGGAGCCAAGGTGGTGAGAAGCAGGAGGAGCCAGGAGCACTTCGACATCCCCTGACCACGCCGCAACCTCCAGCACGAGTCGAGACATCTCTCCCGTGCTGCAAAAAGTGCAAAGAGCTCCTGATTCAACAGCCCTGACCCCCAGGTCAGGATTCGCCAGCTACCTTGGTGCACATTTTTTCCAGCGTAGTGCACGCATTTAGCTTTACCAGACCTGTGAACCCCGCGCAGCCCGCGCCATTTACCCTCAGAAAGCACCTGGCGATGCCCATTGCCGGGCTCGTTGCCTGCTCCCTCATCACGATCACGCTTGTGCACGTAGATCTTGGGCTCAGCAACTCCGTGATCGCGTGGATTGTCACCGCGCTAGCCGCAGGAACGATTTTGGCCGGCTACGGTGTTATTGTCTTCACGACTCGCAGTGTTGCCCGCCCGATGGCCCACCTCGTCGAGATCGCTCGCGCAATCACAAACGGCCGCGCCCGGCAACGCGCATCGCCAGAGAAAGCCGGGGATTTTCGAGTGCTCGCGGACGCGTTTAACCGGATGATCGAAGCGCGGCAGGATGCCGAGGAGCGCCTGCAGCGGTCGAATGAGAGCCTTGAACTCAAAGTTCAGGCGCGAACTGTGGAGCTTTATCGCTCGAACAAGGCCCTGCGGGAGGAAAGCGCCCAGCGCGAGATTGCCGAGCGCGAGTTCCAGCAGGCGCAAAAGATGGATGCGCTTGGAAAGCTCGCTGGCTCGATCGCTCACGACTTCAACAACCTGCTCACGGTCATCATTGGCGGTGCCGAGTGCGCCCAAAAACAAATCCCGAAAGACCACCCAGCGCAGTCCTTTCTGCAAACCGTGCGCCAGGCTGGCGAACGCGCCGCTGGGCTGACCCGTCCGCTCCTGACCTTCAGCCGCAGCCAAGCGCTTGCCGTCGAGGCGCTCAGCCTCAACGAGGCTGCGGAGGAAGCGAGTCAGATGCTTGCCCGGTTGCTCGGGGTGAACATCGAGATGCGGATGCAGCTCGATTCGGAACTCCGGATGGTGAAGGCGAACGGCAATCAGCTTCAGCAATTGCTCGTGAACCTCGGTGTAAATGCACGCGATGCCATGGAGGGCCTCGGCGTGCTGACGATCACCACGCGCAACGCCACCGTCGATCCAGCCGCGCTCGAGCGGCATCAGCTTCCGCCTTCCGAGTATTGGGTGGAGGTCTCTGTCAGCGATACCGGCTGCGGCATGGATGAGGTGACGAAAGCACGCATCTTTGAGCCTTTCTTCACGACAAAGCCGGCGGGGAAAGGCACCGGCCTCGGTCTCGCCACAGTCTTCGGAATCGTGAAGCAGACTGGCGGATTCATGGAGGTGGATAGTGCCGTCGGCGAAGGCACGACCTTCCGAGTCTTCATGCCCGCGCTTGCGGCTTGCGACGTGCCAGCAGCGGTCCCTGTCGAGGCTGCTGCGGACCCGACCACCGCACAGACTTCCGGGGACGAAACGCTCCTGCTCGTCGACGACGAAGACGATATTCGCGAACTCGCGACACTCACGTTGGAGTCGCTAGGCTACCGCGTGCTTTCGGCAAGCAATGCCGAGGAAGCCATTGTTCTCGGGGAACAACACGCAGGCGAAATCCGCGCGCTCGTGACCGATGTTGCCATGCCGGGAATCAGTGGCGTTCAGCTCGCAGAGGTGCTCTTGAAGGTGATCCCCGACCTGAAGGTGCTCTTCGTCTCCGGCTACAACAACGAAACCATCTCTTCCGACGCGCTGAACGCCGCGCACGCAGATTACCTTCAAAAGCCTTATCGCAGCGATGCTCTCGCGCAAAAGATCCGCGAGGTGCTCAGCGACTCGCGGCCGAGGCTCGCGAGAATCTCTCCAGAAGATCAGCTTGCGGCGTAGAGCGCGGGCTGCACGCAGCGTTACCGTTTCGCCTGTCGGAACCGTTTCCGCCGAGCATCCGCCGCATCAGGACCGGGCTCAACCGGCGCGACGGGTCCGCTCTCGACCGGCTGCACCCTCGGAGCTGACGCATCCTTCACGCTGCGTTCTTTTGTGCGCCATCGCGGCAATTTGGGTCCCTGCATCTTCGGCAGCTTGCGCACTTTCCAGCCAAGCCGGGTGAGCAACGCGTCAGCGACAAACACAAGGAGCAGAGCAGTAATCAACCACGGCCGCAGATCCGAAAACTCCTCCCGCCGCGGTGCCTTCCAGATCTTTGCGAGATCCACCCGCTCGACTCCCCCGCTCGCTTGAGACACCGCTTGCAGTTCACTCCGCCGCTCTCGATCCAACATCCACTCCGGGTTTGTTCCGCTAATTATAGGGCCAAATGGAACGGTGAACTTTCCCGCCTGGACGGCGCCGCGAACGACCCGCCCGGGCTCGAGCGGCATCGCGGCGGTGTAATGTCCTGGCTCGATCCGCTGCCACACCAGAGTCTTGGATTCTCCTGCGGGTCCTTCCCCGACGACAACCTGCGGCGCATTCTGCGTAAGGCGATCTTCCCAGCCGGCATCATACAGAAGATCGAGCCTAAGCTCAGAACCGTCCACTCTCGTCCGCAAACCCAATCCGGGCGGCAACTCGTCTCCCATTAACCAGCGGCCGAGCGTTTGGGTGAAATCACCATAGCCAGGCCAGTCCCGAACTCGTTGGGAGAAATCACCTCCAAGCGGAAATGAAACCACGGCCGATCGACCGGCGCCGCGCTGCCAAAACGCAATCAGCGGCGCAGCGTATTCATCCCCGGAAAAGGCCGCCCCGGTGGCGTCAGGTTTTAAATAGCTAAGATTATACCCATCGACTGCTTCCAACCATTGCAGTGGTTTTGCGGCGATCTCCATCCAGCCGACTCCGGGGGTTAGCTTCACCGGCTCATCAAGGAAAGCAGAGCGAGCGAGCGCCACCGTCTCCTGCGCGAACAGTCCGGGAAGAGAGCTGGCGTCCGCATTGAAAAAGATTCGCCCCTTGCCACGTGCTGCGATGTCCTGGAGCAGGTCAGCGTCCGGATCCAATGTATTGCCGAGACCGATGACACTGATCGTCGCCCCTCCGGCGAGCATCTCGTCGATCAGGGCCTTGTATTCACCTGGCTCCTCCGAGTCGGCAGCATCCGAGAAAAGCACCACATGCCGCTGCCCCGCATCGGACTTCTTGAGCTCTTCCCAGGCGGCTTTCAGTCCGACGTAAACAAAGATTCCGCCGCCGCCACTAGTGATCCGCCGCACACGGTCGTCGATATCTTTGCGGTTCTCCCGGAGCTTCGTCAGGGGGACAACGACGTGCGGTTCGCTATCCACCGCGAGAACACTAACTGCGTCGTTCGGCCCCAATAGTTCGATTGCCCGCGCCACCCCTTCATTGGCGAGATCCATCTTTGTGACACCACCCGCAACGCTCGCAGCCATACTCCCGGAGCGGTCCATCACGACCGCCATGGCCACCGCGAGCTTGCGATGCTCGGTCCGCAGCTCCATCGAGACGGGAAGCAGCTCATCGATCGCCGAGCGGAAGTACCCACCGGAACCGAAGCTCAGTTTTCCGCCGACCATGAGGAATCCCCCGCCCTGCACCCGCACATACAGATCGAGAGCGCTGAGAAACTCCGGGGGAATCGAGTAGGCGGGGACGTTGTTTAGGATCACACCTTTCGTGCCGGAGAGATGCCCAAGATTGAGACTGTTCGGGTGGTCGATGATCTGCACCTCGAAGCCCTGAGCGCGCAAAGCTCTGGCCAGCGGATCATCCGTATAGTTGGTCACCAGCAGAAGCCGCGCTCCACCAATGATCTCGATCCAGCTTTCCGCCACGTTATTCCCCGACCTGGCGTCTTTCTCCGGGAGCAGCCGAATACTATAGCGATGCGCGCCTGGCGTAACGACGCGATCGGTAAAGCGCATTGAGCCTTGCCCGGCTCGGACGACGACCTTGCCGCTAGTCAGAACTTTTCCATCCCGACTCACCTCCACCGGCACCGTGGCATCGGGCTCGCCGCTGACCTGGATCTCCAGAATGAACGGCTCCCCGGGCTGAGCCCGCGATGGCACGCGAAACTCGCTGATGCCGTAATCCGCCGATGCTACCTGCGTCGCAAACCGATAATCCAGCGGGACGTGCTGCGCGGCGAGTCGTTCGGCGAGTCCGCTGAGTGGCTCCGTGCTGAAGCCATCGGTGAGCGCAAGAATGCGGGCGGCGCGATGCTGCGGCATGAGCGAAAGCGAATGCTGGACAGCCAGCCCAGTCCGCGTCGCCTCCGCGCTTCCGGAGAAACTTCCCGTCCCTTCACCACGCACCACCGGCAAGTCGGCATAGTCCACATAGAAGAGCCGATCCTCAGGTGCCTTCGATCGTTCGAGCAAAGCCTGCCATTCCGGGAGGTGCGCCGCCATTGCGTCGGCCGCAGAAGCGGAGCGATCGACGAGCACCCAGAGATCCAGCCCGCGGCCAAAACGCCGGATCTGCGGTTGCACGAGGATCAGGACGAGCAGGCCAAGGCAGATCGCCCGCAGCGGTAGCCAGAGCTGCAGACGCCGC
>DASVRY010000675.1:0-2903 GCA_036388395.1 Chthoniobacteraceae bacterium | reverse complement strand
CGAGCCCGCGGAAGATGGCGTAATTGACGGCGTAAAGAGCCAGCGTGACTCCAAGACCGACGACGATGCCCATGATCACACGGAAGCGGTAGATCACGTTGGCTATGATGAAGACATAGAGCAGCGCGACGGCAAAGTGCCCGAGGGCGAGAACGAGCCACGGAAGCGAAACATCGCGCCCCATGATGACGTTCATTGTCCCGGCAGTGCTCCACGGCCCGCCGCCAGACATGATGAAAAGGACGAGCCCCACTACACCGGTGGTCTTGATAATTGCGCTCCAGCTCACCCGCTGGCGCGCCCGGTATTCTTGATGTTCTGGTGTCTCCATTCGTTGTTAGATAACGCAACGCTGCACACGCGCGGACGGATCCCACACCGCGGCAAAGCCCCGAGGTGGGGCTACTGGTCGGCGCTTTGCACCGCCACCACGAACCTTTGCAGAGCTTTCATCACTGAAGGGTGTGAACTGTATTTCGCAGCTCCGGCACGCAGGCTGGCAAAGACATAGGCCTTCTCTTGCGAATACCGGGTGCTCCGGTCGATCTCCTGCCGCAACGCCGCGGGCATTTCGGCAACTCGCCGATCCCGTAGTTCAGGGTATCGCGCGAAGAGGAGCTTGCTTCGTGCGCTCATCGATTGGATCGAGGAGCCCGCAAAATCGAGCACGTCAATATTCTTGTCCTTGGTCTCAGCGCGCTCGAGCCGGCGTTCGAGTTCCGAGATGTAAGCGATCTGAAAGTCGGCGTGATTTTTAAAATCCCTCTGCATATCGGGAGTCACCGTGACATCCGCGACTGTGGCGCACCCTCCGGCGAAACCGGAGACAAGCGCCAGAAGAATGAGCTGGGGAATGCGGAGAGAGGACATAGATTTAGCGAAAGCGGCGGTAAGAGTGTAGACGTTTCAGAGCTGCCGGACGGTATAGCCTTTAGCTTCCAACATCCGGACGAGACCATCCCGACCGACGAGATGGCCGATCCCGGCAACAATGAGATTCTTTTCGCGGCGGGCGATCATCTGTTCGATCTTCGGCAGCCAACGAAGATTCCGATCGCGGAGCACCTGCCGCCCCATCCTGGACTTCGTCATTTCATCCGCGATCACCGCAAAGACCTCGGTCCGTCCAGAGCGCCAGAGCTCACCTAGCGCCTCGAGCCGAGGACGCATCTGCACGAGCCCCTCGATTGTTTGGACGAGGTAACGATTCTGCTCCGCGTCCGTCATGCCCGTGAATGAATGGAGCTGCTCGCCCACCGTTTCCAGCGCGCCGAGTTGCTTCTTCTCCTGCCGCGCGAGCTTTAGATAAAAGTCGTCCACACCATCCCGAGCGGCAAAGCCCGCCGAGGCATACAGGGTCTGCTCCAGACGCAAGGCGACCAGCCACGGCCGGTAATGCTGCACGTCTGCCCACTTTAGATCAAACATCGGCAGCACGAGGTCCATTAAATCCCGCGCATCCTTGGTCAGGTGCCGCCGCAGATCGTCGCCTTTACGATAAGTCCCCTGCTTTTTGAAGAACTCGCCGTGCGCGGACTCTGCAGGCGTTGAGGACTGCGCCGTCTCGAAGAAGACTCTGTCGGACTGCTCGAGCGCGTTGACCAGTGCCGGCTTGGAAGGGGAAACCTTGCGCGGCAAAACATGGATGCTGCCCAGGAGGTAAATCCGAGCGCCGTTCTGCTCCACAACCCACAGGGGGTTGCGCCGCTCTGCTGCGCTTGCTGGAAGCGCGGCGCTCCCGACCAGGAGAAGCCACGCAGCGACAAAGCAGAGAGATGCCGTTCGATTCATTGAGTGCTCAGCGCGACCGCGAGAATCGAGAGATTCTCCGGACGGTCAATCACGATCTCCGCCCGAAGCGCATTCATGGGTGCGCTTGGGAGATTACGTATCTACTGCTTAGTCAGTTTGATCGATCTGGAAAAGTCCCTCGCCTGCGGTCATCCTGAGCGCAGCGCAGGCGGAAAGGCGGGCGAAGCGCAGTCGAAGGACCCCGTTGCCTTCGCTAGCGGCTTGGCGAGGCGAAGCGCAAAAGCAGGTCAGCTCCCCGGCGGCATTTTCCCGGACCTTCCACCGGGTCCTTCGACTGCGCACCCAAAGCGTTGCTCCGCTCAGGATGACCGAGGAAGGAAAGTGATCACAACCGGTCGATCGACCGAGGACAGAGCACTAATCAGTGACTGCACCGAGGCTGGCGGTGCTCACTTGCTTGGCGTACTTCGCAAGGACGCCGCGCGTGTAGCGGGGCTTCGGCGCCTTCCACTTCGCAAGACGGGCCTCGAGTTCGGCCTGTGGGATGCCGAGGCTCAACGCGCGCTTGTTCGCGTCGATCGTGATCGTGTCGCCGTTTTTCACCACAGCCAAGGGGCCACCGAGGGCCGCTTCGGGCGTGATGTGTCCGACCACGAAACCATGCGAGCCGCCAGAGAAACGTCCATCGGTGATTAGCGCCACCTCTTTGCCAAGGCCTTTGCCCATCACCGCGCTGGTCGGCGAGAGCATCTCGCGCATGCCCGGTCCCCCGACTGGTCCTTCGTGGCGGATGACGATCACGTGGCCCTTCTTCACTGTGCCGTCGAGGATCGCGGCGAGCGCGTCCTGCTCATTTTCAAAGACGAGAGCTTTACCGGAAAAGGTGAGGCCTTCCTTGCCGCTGATCTTTGCCACGGCCCCGCCGGGAGCGAGGTTGCCGTAGAGCACCACGAGATGGCTATCGGCTTTGATCGGGTTGCTGAAGGGGCGAATGATGTCCTGGCCCTTCGGGTAAGCCTTCACGCGCTTGAGGTTCTCGGCCACCGTTTTGCCGGTCACGGTCATGCAGTCGCCGTGGAGCAAGCCTTCCTCGAGAAGCATCTTCATCAGCGGCGTCTGGCCACCGATCGCCACGAGTTCACTCATCAGGT
>DASVRY010000674.1:0-3376 GCA_036388395.1 Chthoniobacteraceae bacterium | reverse complement strand
GCAGCACTCGAGACGAGCGCGCTCCCCGGCTCCGCTTCATCGCTGCGCCACCGCCGTGCGGTAGGCCTCCAGAAGCCGTTCGCCAAAATGCGCCCACGTGAACTTTTCCACCACGCGCTGCCGCCCCGCCCCACCGAGCTGCCGACAAAGCTCCCGATCTCGATACAGCCGCTGGATCGCTGCCGCTAAAGCGTCGGGATCATCCGCTGGAACGATGATTCCATTCATCCCATCCTGCACCACATCGCCGGCCTCTCGCGTCGTGATCTGCGGCAACCCACATGCCGCCGCTTCGTAGGTGCACTTCGCGCTGCCTTCGCAGGTGGAGGGAAAAATGTGCACCGCCGCGGAGCGGTAGCACTCCTGCACATCCGTCACAAACCCAGGCAGCCGAATATCTGGTCCGCCAAACCGCTCCAGAAACGGTTCGATCTCTTCGTGTCGCGTGCCGACGAGCACCAGCTCCGAGTCCTTGAGCCCAAGCCGCCGCCAGACTTCCAGCAACTGATGCACGCCTTTGCGTTTGATTAACGCGCCGACGAACACCGCGCGAAAAATCTCCGGCGGCTCGCCCGGCGTGAACCGCTCCACGTCCACTCCCCGTTGATGCCGGAATAGCCTCTCTCTCGGAATGCCCGCCGCGAGAAACGTCTCCTCCGCCTTTTCTGAAAGCACGAGAATCTGTGAGGCGAGATCGTATTCCTCGAGCATCTGCTGTCGCGTGACGAGCAAACGATTCTTCATCCCGATCCAGCCGCGCGATTCCGCCCGCTCGCGCTCCGACTTCGTGAACCGCGCCGGCTTTGCTTTGCCCTTGTTCCGATGCCAGGTGGGGATCTCGATCACGCTCGGAATTCCCAGTTGCTTCGCAACACGCAAGGTTCGCACGCATTCGCCCGACCAACCGTGGAAGAGATCGTAGTTACCAGTGGCCAGCTCCTTTGCAGCCGCACGGTCGAGTGCATGCTTCTTGGCTCCGTAGTAGAATTCACGACCCACGCCGGAAAGCAGCCGCACCGGATTCCAACGCAGCGAGCGAATCCGCTCCGCCGGCACTAAGGACTGCCGATTTTCGAAAGCCAAGGCCCGTCCCAGAATCCCCGCGGCGTGGGCAATACGGATCGATTCCGCCGCGACAGCATCGAGCCCGCTGCCGCCGAGTCGGGCGGAAGTGGCGTAGAGGATGTTTTTCGGCAGATCCAAGCCGGTAAACTGTAGGTCGCGCGCATGGATGCGCCAAGCCTTCCGGGAGCCGACCGCTGCTCTTCTGCCCCGTACCCTCCAAATAACCTTATCCGAAAAAACAAAACAGCCGGGTCTCTTGCGAGACCCGGCTGTTTGTTAAGTGCTGTCTAGTTTAGCTGAGAGAGTGGCTAACTAAGCTTTCGCTTAGTAGTCCATTCCGCCCATGCCGCCGCCGCCGTGACCGTGGTCACCGCCGCCGGCTGCTGGCTTGTTCTTCTCTGGCAGCTCGGTCACGACTGCTTCAGTCGTGAGGAGGAGGCCGGAGATGGAAGCCGCGTGCTGGAGAGCGCTGCGGGTTACCTTGGTCGGATCGACGACGCCAGCCTTGATCAGGTCGACGTATTCGCCAGTCGCGACGTTGTAACCTTCGTTACCCTTCCGCTTCTTGACTTCCTGCACGATGAGCGCGCCTTCCTGGCCCGCGTTGTCGGCGAGCTGACGGAGAGGAGCCTCGATGGCGCGACGAACGATCAGCATGCCGATCTTCTCGTCACCTTCGAGCGTGAGGCTGTCGAGAGCCTTCTGCGCGCGGATGAGGGCGACGCCACCACCGGGGACGATACCTTCTTCCACGGCCGCACGGGTTGCGTGCAGAGCGTCTTCGACGCGGGCTTTCTTCTCCTTCATCTCGGTCTCGGTCGCGGCGCCGACATTGATGACGGCTACGCCACCGGCGAGCTTCGCGAGGCGCTCCTGGAGCTTCTCACGATCGTAATCGCTGGTCGTCTCTTCGATCTGGCGGCGGATCTGGCCCACGCGGCCCTGGATGTCGGCCTGTGAACCACTGCCCTCGACGATCGTGGTGTTTTCTTTGTCGATCGTGACGCGCTTGGTCTTGCCGAGGTCTTCGATGGTGATGTTCTCGAGCTTGATGCCGAGATCTTCAGTGATGCAACGGCCGCCCGTGAGGATGGCGATGTCTTCCATCATGGCTTTGCGGCGATCGCCGAAGCCTGGAGCCTTCACGGCTGCGACCTGGATCGTGCCGCGGAGCTTGTTCACGACGAGAGTCGCGAGCGCTTCGCCTTCGACGTCTTCAGCGATGATGAGGAGCGGGCGGCCAGTCTTGGCAACCTTCTCGAGCACCGGGAGCAGATCCTTGAGGGAGCTGATCTTCTTCTCGTGAATGAGGATGTAAGGGTTATCGAGGATCGTCTCCATCGACTCCGCGTTGGTCACGAAGTAAGGCGAGAGATAGCCCTTGTCGAACTGCATACCTTCGACCACGTCGAGGCTGGTTTCGATCGACTTGGCTTCTTCCACGGTGATGGTGCCGTCCTTGCCGACCTTGTCCATCGCGTCGGCAATGATGTTGCCGATCGCCACGTCCCAGTTGGCCGAAACGGTCGCGACCTGCGCGATCTCGGTGCGATCCTTGACCTTCTTCGAGATACGGGCGAGCTCGGCCACTACGGCTTCCACAGCCTTGTTGATGCCGCGCTGGAGCGAAGTCGGGTTCGCGCCGGCAGTAACGTTCTTGAGGCCCTCTTTATAGATGGACTCTGCAAGCACAGTCGCCGTCGTGGTGCCGTCGCCGGCGATGTCGCTGGTCTTGCTCGCGACTTCGCGAACGAGCTGCGCGCCCATGTTCTCATACGGGTCTTCCAGCTCGATCTCCTTGGCGACAGTCACACCGTCCTTGGTGATCGTCGGGGAGCCGAATTTCTTGTCGAGAATGACGTTGCGGCCGGCCGGCCCGAGGGTTGCCTTGACTGCGCGGGCGAGTTTCTCGACGCCGCGGAGCAGTGCATGACGAGCGTTCTCGTCGAATTGAAGTTGTTTGGCTGCCATAAGTAAGTTTGTAAGTGAGGTAAGTTGGTGTTGCTGAGGTGAGACTTAGCCGAGGATGCCGAGGATATCGTCCTCGCGCATTATCAGGTAAGTAGTGTCTTCGATTTTGATTTCGGTGCCGCCGTATTTGGAGATCAGCACTTTGTCGCCTTTCTTGACGGTGAACTCGATCTTCTTGCCGTCGTCATCACGCTTGCCCGTGCCGAGCGCGACGACTTCGCCCTCCTGGGGCTTCTCTTTGGCGGTATCAGGAATAATGATCCCGCCCTTTTTGACTTCACCTTCCTCGAGAGGTTTCACGAGGACCCGGTCCCCGAGGGGACGAACGTTAACTGCCATA